>JAPPLY010000053.1 GCA_028819305.1 Bdellovibrionales bacterium | reverse complement strand
AAGTAAGTTTTTGTCTTCTTACAGGCTGAAATGCTTTTTTACAATATTTACACTTTGAATCGTCCCTGAAAAACCGGTGTTTTATATAGATTAATATACCAATTAGCGGAATTATACTCTAATAACATTAGTGTTTGTTCTCGCAGATAATAAAGCAACATGAATAGTATAGGCAGGTAAAAGGCGTAAATTAACCTTATTTGTGGTGAAGTGAAAATAAACATAAAAAACTCCTTATTTTTACTACCATTTATTTTTGAAGTTTCCCGTCTCAACAGGGAGGAAACCAAACAGCATTAACTACAAATAATGATGCAAGAATAAAACCAGGGAATATTTTAGGGAAAAGTAAGTTTTTTTGATGTTTTTTAGTATGTAAAGTTTTCATCACTGACTAAAAATTAGTCACTATATCCATTTTTGTCAGCGAATTAATGAACACACACACTCTTATTCTTATAAATGCACATGGAAAAAATTATTATCATCCTCTCCCCTTAATAAAGTTGTACCCTATTTTGTCCACCTACTTCTTTTTGTATTTGTTCTAATAATTGAGAACTCAAATTAACACCATGAAAAGAATGGGATTTTAAACATACCAGCCGTGATGGGTTTTCTAGTTTTACATTAAAGTACACGGGAATATTACCTGTATTTTGACTAAACATCTCTTTTAAAATAGAAAACTTATATTTTTCTTTTTCATTTAACTGCAAAATAATTCCTCGAGAACGACTATTAAGACAATGGCGTACCAACTCTACTTCTTGCACTAAAATACGAGAGCTTGCATTTCCCTCTTTTGACAAGGCCCCTTTTAAAACCACTGGCTCTCCAATAGAGCGTAAAATCTGCCCAAATTGTAAATACACATCTGAAAAAAATACAGCTTCAATAGTATCCGTACCATCTTCTAAACGGGCAAAAGCCATCTGCCCTCCCTTTCTTGTTTGCACTTCACGAAAATCACTAATAATCCCCCATATCCGGGAGGAAGTTTTATGTTCTTTTTTCACAAAGGAGGCAATAAACTCACATCCACAAACCTTTATAAAAGGCGTAAGATGATCCATCGGATGACCACTAAGATAAAAACCAATAACAGATTTTTCATTTTTTAATTGTATAGAAGAGGGCCATTCTTTCTTTTTTACATATATAAAAGTCTGTTCTTGTATATTGTTTTTATTATTAGAAAATAAATTGATCTGCCCCGATTCAGATTCGGCCTTTTTTTGATCTACCTGTTCTAGCAAATTATCATAGTTAAAAAGAATCTCATGCCGATTCAAACCCATATTATCAAAAGCTCCTGCCTTTACCAGAGCTTCTATACATTTTTTATTTATTTTTTTTATATCTACTTCTTCAAAAAACTGCTGAATGGATATAAAGTTCCTTCCTTTTAGTTTACTTCTAACATGAACAATATGATCCACAGCCGATCGTCCCACTCCTTTTATAGCCCCTAATGAAAAATAAATTTGCTCTCCACTAGGAGTAAATAAATATTCAGAATTATTGATATGAGGAGGTAATACTTTTATACCATGCTTTTCAGCATCTCTTGCATAAAGCACTATTTTATCCGTATTATTAATCTCCATGGAAAGTAAAGATGCAAAAAACTCCACCGGATAATATTTTTTAAGCCAGGCTGTCTGTGTTGCTAAAACACAATAGGCGACGGCATGAGATTTATTAAAACCATACTTGGCAAACTCGGCAATTAAATCAAATAATTTTTCTGTTTTTTTTAGATCATATCCGTTTTTTTTAGCTCCATTTAAAAAACGATTTTTTTGTTTTTTCATCACAGCTGTTTTTTTTTCTCCCATAGCTCTTCTTAAGACATCCGCTTCTCCATAACTATAACCAGCTATTTTTGCGGCAATAAGCAACACCTGCTCTTGATATACAATAATTCCATAAGTTTCTTTTAGCAAAGACTCCAAGTCTGAAAATAAATACTCTACTTTTACTTTTCCTTTTTTTCTAGCTAAGTAAGAAGGGATCATATCCATAGGACCAGGACGAAACAAGGCATTAATAGCTACAATATCCTCAAAACAAGAAGGCTGTGCTTTGATAATCAAATCTGTAATTCCTTCCCCTTCAAATTGAAATATCCCTTTAGTATCCCCTTCGCACATAATTTCATAAATACCCTGATCTTCCAAAGATACATCTTGAATAGATAATTTTTTACCTTGATTTTGCTCAATCATCTTAAAGGCGGAATGAACTTGAGTTAATGTTTTTAACCCTAAAAAATCAAACTTAACTAAACCCATTTTTTTTGAATGACTTAAGTCACACTGAATGACATTTTCCCCCTCCGTTCCACGATAAAGAGGAGCAAAACTAATAATAGGATGATCCGCGATAATGACTCCCGCTGCATGAATACTGACATGACGAATCAGTCCTTCAATTTGCCGAGCTAAATTGATGAGATTGTCAATCTGAGGATCCGCCTCCATTAACTCATTCAACCTGTGATTATTTTTTACCGCTTCATCTAAAGTGATACCCAAACGCTCTGGAATCAATTTAACCACCTGATCCACCTCTGCATAACTCATACCCAATACACGCCCCACATCCCTGATAGCCGCCCGCGCCTGAAGCCTTCCATAAGTCATGACCTGAGCTACATAATCTTTACCGTACTTTTTACTCACATACTCTATGACACGGTTTCTACTTTCCTGACAAAAATCAATGTCAAAATCGGGAAGTGAAATTCTCTCCGGATTTAAAAATCTTTCAAATAAAAGATAATACGGCATCGGATCTAAATCCGTAATCCCCAGACAATAAGCCACCAAAGAGCTGGCTCCCGACCCCCGGCCTGGACCTACTGGAATCCCCTTCTTCTTAGCCCAATGAACAAAATCATAAACAATGAGGAAGTAGTCCGCAAAACCCATATCTATGATAATTTTTAACTCCCCTTCTAAACGTTTTTCATATCGTTGCCTTTCCTCCTGATTTATACTGATCTTATTTGATTCCAGATCTTGACACTTTGTTTTTTCTTGTAATTTTTTCCATCTGTCATTCAAGCCCATAAAGGATAATTCCCTCAACTTTTGTGGAGGACTTTTGCTTGCTTCTCCCCATTTTAATTTTGGTAAATGATATATAAGCTGACCATCTCGCTTTAGTTGAAATTGAACATGGCAACGGGAATGAATTTCCAGCGTGCTGTCACACACTTGAGGAATATCTTTAAATAAAAACCGCATATCTTTAGAATTTTTTAAAAAAAACTGATCTGACTGTAACTTAAACCGTTCCTGATCTCGAAGTGTTCTATTAGCACCAATACAGTATAAAACATCCTGTATAACATGGTCCGCCTGGTTAAGATAATGTACATCATTACCAGCTGTAAGAGCTACTTTTGTAATTTTACCCGCTTCTATAAGAAAGTTATTTATACCCTTCCACTCTTTTAAATGGGTGCGATTGAGTTGTAAATAAAGACGATCTTTATAAATATTTTTTAATTTTTTAATCAGGGATAAAGCCTGATCAGGACCTTTTTTTAAAAAAACCTGCGGTACTTCCCCATTAAATCCCCCTGTTAAAGCTATCAATGAACTACTGTACTTTTTCAGCACTTCATAATCCACTCTAGGGACATAGTAAAAACCCTTCTGATAAGCTATAGTATTGATATGACAAAGATTTCTATAACCTTCTATATTTTGTGCCAAGAGAACCAAAGAAGGATTCTTCGTATGAAAAGAAGAAGACACGGACCCAGTAAAAGAGTAGCTTTTTTTTTCCGTACAAGGCCCGGAAGAAAGATAAATCTCTAAACCCAAAATAGGTTTAATGCCTTTTTCTTTAGCTTCAAAGTACAAGTCCAAAACTCCAAACATATTACCATAATCAGTAATAGCTATGGCCGGTTGGGAATATTCAACACACTTATTAACAAGCTCAGAAACAGTACAAGAAGACTTTAAAAGGGAGTAATGAGTATGTACATGCAGATGCACAAAAGGAACGGAATTTTTTTTATCTAAAATACCTTGATCCACAAAATTATTCATAATGACTTATTACCTAGTCGGTTCTGAAAAAAGTTTCTTATCCAAAATTTTGCAAATTTAATATATTGTATTCAGGAAAACAGTTTGCCTGTGGAGTCCCCAAGGGCCTTTGCTTCCTACCTAAGGAAGACAAGGACCGTCCCGAGAAAGGCAAAGCCCCATAGAGGCAAAGCCCCGTAGAGGCAAAGCTGTTTTTCTGAAGGACACAATTATAGTAAATCACTCTCTTCATAGCCGACTAGATTCCCGCTTTCGCGGGACGGAAAGCCACCAAAGTGGCTTTCCGTTAACCCTCTTGTTTGCAACAATTTTGAATGAAAGAATCTTTTTTTGTTAAGATTATTCCTTTAAAATAACAAAACTATAAATAAAATCAAATGATATGATTTTTTCATCTACCTTAAACTTTTTACATACCATCAGTATAAACCGCCGTTGGATAACACCCTGTAAAACAAGCAGAACAAAAACCCCGCTCTTTTAATAAGTGTTTTTTATGATGCATCTCTTTTTTTAACCGAGAGGAGGAATTTTGTACCGCCTTTATTAAAGCTTCCTTAGAAAGAAAATCTAAAGAGTCCACCTGGAGATAGTTTTTTATTTCTTTCACATTCATCCTGGCGGCTATCAACTCCTTTTTTTCAGGTGTATCCACCCCATAAAAACAAGGGCCAGTGATAGGCGGAGAAGACACACGAAAATGAATTTCCTTGGCACCAGCCTTATTTAGTAAACCTACTATAGATTTAGAAGTAGTACCCCGTACGATAGAATCATCCACAACTACTACCCTTTTACCCTTAATTAAACTCTTTTGGGTACTCAGCTTTATTTTTACTTTAAAGTCCCTGATATTTTGAGAAGGATGTATAAAAGTTCTGCCAATATAATGATTTCTAACAATACCCATATCATACCTAATGCCACTAACTTCACTGTAGCCAAGAGCAGAGGGAACACCACTATCCGGCACAGGTATAACCAGGTCCGCCTGAACAGGACTTTGTTTAGCCAACTCACGCCCCATTTCTTTTCGGCTTTGATATACATTCTTACCGAAAACAAAGCTGTCGGGGCGAGCAAAATACACATGTTCAAATACACAACGATGCAGTTTTTTTTCTTTTTTTAGAAAATAAGAACGATCTCCATCTTTATCTACTTCCCAAATTTCTCCAGGTTCAATTTCACGGATGAATTTAGCTCCAATTAAATCAAAAGCACAGGTTTCCGAAGCCACCACCCAAGAAAAATTCTCTTCCCCCTTCTCCGATAACCACCTCCTCTGTCCCAAAACAAGGGGTCTAAACCCCATAGGATCTCTAATAGCTAACATGGAATCCTTTGCTAAAAGAACAAAACTATAAGCCCCTATTAAACGAGGTAGGTATTTTTTTAAACTCGTTTTCCAATTTATAAAATGAGTATCCCTTGCCAGTAAATGAACAACACATTCCGTATCACTACTACTGTAAAAAACACTACCTTGATCCATTAGCTCTTTTTTTAATTGAGTAAAATTCACAATATTTCCATTATGAGCCAAGGCTACAGGACCGGAAAAAAGCCTCGCCGTCAGGGGTTGGATATTTTTTTTCTTATCCCCTCCTTGAGTGGAATAACGAGTATGCCCAATGGCAGCTAAACCTTTTAATTTTTTTAAAACCTTTTCATTAAAAACCTCTCCAACTAATCCCACTCCCCGATGAATCAGATGTTTTTCCTTATGTAAGGAAACAATCCCTGCTCCCTCCTGACCTCGATGCTGTTGAGCATATAAGCCGAGGTAGGCCATCCAAGCCGCTTCGGGATCATTCCATATACCAAATACAGCACATTTATCATTCCATGTTTTCATCATATTATACTACCCTTTTTGATCCTCGCTCCTCTGCCCTCGCACCAACACTGCCATCCCTATCTGACCCTCGCTCCCCTGCCCTCGCACCAACACTGCCATCCCTGCCTACTCTGTCATTCCCGCGAAAGCGGGAATCTAATCCTTTAAATGGTAAGGCAAGTTGTTACCTTACCTGCGAAAACGGAGAACAGGATTCCACACCATTTCGGTATGCTTTCTGTTCTGCCGGCGTGTTTTTAAAAACTCTGTTCCAACCACTATTATAACTTTCTTGTAACTGGGACATAGATAGCTCCATATCATTAAAAGAAAAAACAGGTTTTTCAACTATAGAACCCAGTTTTTCCATCTGAAAAGACAAGTTCATGGAATGGGAATCAGAAGAAAAAAATCTCTTCCAGACAGATACCTTCGATTCCTTTAAAACCAGGATAATTTCATATAATCTTTCCTGAAAGGGATCATAATTTGTCTTTATCTCTATTCCCATCGAGCTATTCATCACCATACGAGCTAAAGTGTAAGCTAGCCCTAACTTCCCAACAAGACGAATAGAGTCAGGAGCGGCGGTCACACAAGCTTTTTGCACCTGACTTATAAAACGACAGACAGAAGAAGCATTTAAGCAGCCATAAAAAAACGGGGCTTCCTTAAATACATCCCCTATCAATCCTTTACAAAAAATCTGATGAGCACTGACGAGATACACTCCACAAGAAACAGCTTCTTTACTAATGGCAGAGGGTGGTATTTTTAGAGAATCCTTGACGCCAATCATGGCTGTTGCCGGTGTAGCACTAATACTTCTTTCTTTCGTTTGATTATAAAAACTAACGTTACCACTAACCACAGGTACTTGCAAAGAACGACTGGCCGTAGCCATACCTTCTACACAAGCGACAAAAGAACTCATTACTCTTTCCTTTTCAGGAGAACCAAAGTTAAGGCCATCCGTCATAGCCAAAGGAGTAAATCCGTAAGCAGCTAATTGTAAAGCGGGTTCATAAACAGAGTCTTTACCACCTTCCAAGCTATCCGTTCTCATAATATGGGGTCGGCCTCCCATACATAAACCTAAAGCTCTTCCCGAATGAGGTAAGCGAAGGACACCAACAGGAAAGGAACAATCCTTTACAGTAGAACTCCCCACTCTTTGATCGTATTGCCTATAGATAAACTCACGACTACAACCTCTTACATCTTTTAGGATAGATAATAAAACAGACGACATATCTTTATTATTTGGTAAAGATGCCCTGGCTTTCTGCTTTGTTTTAACATGATACCTGGCTTTCCACTTGCGATAAAAGCGGCAATAACGAGGAGCTCTTTCCGTCAGATATAAAGGGTTCATTTGAACTAAACTCTTATTTTCCCACAAAATCTCCACATTCACTTCTTTTATAAGTTCACCTATCACCGCTATGGGTAACCCCCATTTCATAAATATATTTCTTACCTCGCTATATTTATCAGGATGAACCAACAATAATACTCTTTCCTGACTTTCCGATAGTAAAATATCTTCCGCTTTCATACTAGGATCTCTTAAGGGCACTTTATCCAGGTATAATCGCATCCCCACACCTCCCTTAGAGATCATTTCAAAACTGGAGCTGATTAAACCAGCTGCTCCCATATCCTGGGCAGCTACAACTAAACTTTTCTTCATCACTTCTAAACAAGATTCCATTAAAAGCTTTCCATAAAAAGGATCTCCCACTTGTACACAGGTTTTTTTATTTTCTCCCTGGTTTTCGGTAAAAGACTCACTGGCCATAGAAGCCCCGTGAATACCATCTCTTCCCGTACGTGCTCCCACATATACCAATAAGTTGCCCGGCCCTTTTGCCCGAGAACTCATCACCTCATCTTTCGGGCCAAAGTATCCCAAAGCTAAAGCATTAACTATAACATTTTTATTATAAGAAGGGTGAAATTCCGTCTGACCCGTTAAAACAGGAATTCCTATAGAGTTTCCATATCCTCCAATACCTTGAACCACCCCATCCACCAACTCTGAAGTCAAGTCAGCAAAAGGAGCACCAAAACACAAATAATTAGCCAAAGCCATAGGTCGCGCATTCATCACAAATACATCTCTAAGTATACCACCTACACCTGTTGCAGCGCCATGATAAGGAACTATCTGGGAAGGATGGTTATGGCTTTCAATTTTAAAAGCCACTTTCTCCCCTTTACCTAAATCCACCACTCCGGCGTTTTCACCTAAAGCGCTGAGCACTCGTGGAGATTTAAAAAAGAGTTTTTTTAAATGAATGGCAGAGCTTTTATAAGAACAATGCTCACTCCATAAAGCTGAAAATAAGGCTAATTCCAGTCGAGAGGGAATATGCCCTAACCAATTCCCAATAACATGATACTCTTCTTGAGTTAAACGATAATATTCTAACAGTTTTTGTGTGTTCATTACCCTCCTTGAGGTTTTTTTAACCAAGCGGAAATAAAAGGATCCAATCGCCCATTTAAAACAACTGAAGGATCCGCCACCTCCCATTGAGTACGATGATCTTTCACCATTTGATAGGGATGTAAAATATAAGAACGAATCTGACTGCCCCATTCATTTGCTTTTTTAGAGGACTCTAATGACTCTTTTTCTTTTTTACGCTTCTCTTCCTCTCGATTGTATAAAGCGGCCTTTAGCATTTTCATGGTTTGATTACGGTTAGCGTGTTGACTTCTTTGATTCTGACATTGAATGACAATACCAGTAGGAAGATGAGTGATACGAACAGCACTATCTGTCTTATTTACATGCTGGCCTCCGGCCCCACTAGCCCGATAGGTATCCACCTTTATATCTTCTTCTTTAATTGTAATTTCAATACTGTCGTCTATATCTGGCCATACAAAAACCCCGGCAAAACTTGTATGACGTCGAGCATTGGCATCAAAAGGACTAATGCGAACAAGGCGATGCACACCCGTCTCTGACTGTAAATATCCATACGCAAAAAGACCCTTTACCAAAAAATGCACGGAACGAATACCCGCTTCTTCCGCCACGTTTATTGATAAAATATCAATGGAAAAGCCCTTTTGCTCCGCCCACTTGAAGTACATTCTTTGTAAAATACCGGCCCAGTCTGCCGCTTCTGTGCCTCCGGCTCCAGCATGAATGGCCACATAACAGTCCCCTCTATCATGTGGACCACTTAAGAAACTTTTTAACTCCAGCTCTTTTAACTGTTTGTTCAGATCAACATGCTCTTTTTTTAATTCTAAAAAAGACTCCTCATTAGGTTCCTCTTTTAAAATTTCCATTAACACTAAACTGTCTTCCACACTTTTATAAAGAACATCCCAATCTGCAATAGTTTTTTCTATGGCCGCTTTTTCTTTGGCTAATTTATTGAGTTCTTGATGATTATGCCATAAAGAAGGGTCCTGGCTTTTTAACTCTAGATCTTTCAGACGCTCTTCTTTGGAGTCCAGTTCAAAGATACCTCCGCAAATCGAATATTTGTTTACGCATTTGATCCAACTGTATTTTTAATTCACTGATTTCTGTTTCTATATTCATAGAACACCTCTTGTAGATACCACCTTCTCATTATTTTTATATCAATAGTGAGATATGCTTATACATTTTCTAAAAATGGCATCTTGAAGATGGTACATTTTTCGTGCCTCATCTGGTTTACTTTCATGCTCAAAACCAAGCAAGTGCAACATACCATGCAATATCAAATAATACAACCACTCCCCATTTGAAAAACCACCCGGCGTTGTGCGATATATAAAGGAAAGACAAAGAATTATTTCTCCTAAAGAATGTTCTTCTATAGGAGCAAAACTGAGAATATCTGTAATACTGTTTTTTTTTCTAAATTGTTTATTAAGAGCTTGTATATCTTGTTCATTAACAAAAACTAAAGTTAGTTTTTTATTTAACTTCTGTAGTTGAATATTTTTTTTATTTAACTCATCACATACTTTATGAACCCAAGCAGTTAAGTCTGATTTCTTGATTTTGGTTTTTATTTTACTATTATTTATAATTTGTATTTTCACTGGTATTACTCATCTCCACTCTCACTATATACCTTTATTTTCTATATTATTTTATTCTTATTTTTGATACTTTTTTTAATAACAAGAGGAAAAAGACCTAAAAGTGTAAAAGATAAAATAAAAGGAATAGATATAATATCCTTTAAAGTCTCTAATTCAGATAATTGAACACCGGCGTTCACATAAAGTAAAGTGGCCGGCAGCATCCCCAATAGACTCACTCCAAAAAAGATATATGCTCTTATAGGAGTTAAACCCATAAGTATATTCACAATAAAAAAAGGAACTACAGGGACCAGTCGCAATGTAAAGAGATAATAAGCTCCTTCTATCTGTATTTTATTTAATATTAATTTTATTTGCTTTCCAAAGCGAGTTTCAATAGTCTTCGCAAGAGGTCCGCTTAGAGAGAGTGACTGTACCCACTTTTGCTCTACAAAATTTTCTTTTTTAATCTCTATATATTTTTTTTCATCATCTATTTTTCCTCTCGAATTTATATTAAATAAAAATCGAGCCAATAAAAAAGCTATAAGTGCCCCCACACTGGAAGCAAAAGAAGCCAATATCGTCCCTTTTAACAAACCAAATAAAAAACCTCCTGCTACAGTTAAAACAATGGCCCCAGGCAAACTAAAACCCGTTACCAAAATATAAATAATAAAATAACCAACCATTGTTAAAAAAGGAGATTGTAAATATATATCTTTTAATTCCTTTTGATATAGTTGCAATGAGGACAGTCTAAAATACAGGTACCAACGAAAATAAAAAAAACAAAAAAAGAGAATAAAAAAGAATATGGCTAGGAAAATACGAAATATTGTTTTAGACATTTATATCCTTTTAGTTTTTGATCTAAAAAGGATGACCGAAAGAAACAACAAAATTAAATTGATCCTCCCCCTTTCCTACCTCCACTCGTATTTTTTTATTGTAATCAGGAGGTAATCCAAAACGTAATCCACCACCAAAAGAATAACGAGGTAACAAGGACCAATCTTCATCTACTAAACCTAAATCGAAAAAACCAGCTACAGTCAAAAACTTCCAAGGAGTGTACCTTAATTCCGTTTGTGATAAATAATATTGTTCCCCTCGAAAACGATTTAATCTAAACCCTCGCAAAAAATCAGAACCCCCTAAATAAAACCGAAATAAGTGACTGGATGGATTAAGTAAAGTAACACCAACGGCCCCTCGTATAGCCAATACCCAGTTTTTAATGGGAGAAAAAAATAATCGCCCATCCCCTTCTAAAAAAATAGGGCTAGCCGCGCGGGAAAGCATCCAGGAACGAACCTGATAATATTCCCCTTGAGTGGGATTAAAATAACTATTTCTGGAATCATACCTAAGTAAAAAACCTCCAGACAGAGCTATTTCCCAAGGAAATTGAATAACTCCACCTCCTTTTTCCTTTCTATGATCAAATTGAACAAAAAGGCCCCCATAAAGATGAGAAATAATTTTAGACACATACTCTGTTCCTATATGTATTTTATGGATAGATAAATCCCGACGATCTTCCGGCCTGGTTTGGCTGCCATCTCCATAATAAGGCTCACTGAAACCGTTATAATTCACATTTAGATGAAACTGATCTCCATTTTTTCTCCAATACTTGTAAGAAAACGAAGTGGAGAAAAATAAATCCTCACTAATAGTTCCTTCCAGAGCGGTATAGTAGCCTATGTTACTAGTGGGATAGATAAAAAAACGGCCACCAAAAATATTTCCATAAGTGGCATTTCTGGAATAAGAGGGCATAACAGCCCATTTTTGTTTTGCTTCATCATCGTTGGTAAACCAGGACAGGTTTTCTGCAGCCACAGATGATATAGAAAAAAGAAATAAAAAAAAAAGGATAAATAATCTCATATCCCACCAACTATCTGAAGACCATCACACATCCATTAAATTATCTCTGATTTGATCCCCAACTGCATGGAGACAAGGTTTTAAGATTTTATGTTAAGCTAAAGATACAAACATTTATTAGAGAATAAGGAGGTACAAAAGGTTCAAACATGCGTTTTGCCACAAAGCGACTTTTAGCCGCTCTGTAATCAAAGCCGAACTCACTTTTGTACCCTATTCTCTAATGAGAGTAACATATTTATAAAAAATTGTAAAACCTCGTACCTATACAAACGAAGATCAATAAGATCGGACACTCCATCTTCAACTATCCTCTGAGATACACAAAGAATTAAACTTCCAAATAAATAATCCCCCGGGTACTCTGCCTGATAACCACATAGAACAATCCTAGGGAGAGCCTCTAGTTATATGAAAATGAAGTTAAACTTATTGTATTTTAGGGATTTACCTTAATTAACTCAACCTCGAAAATCAAAACAGAGTTAGGAGGGATGCGACCAGTACCAGAAGAACCATAAGCTAATTCAGCAGGAATATAAAATTCATATTTTGCCCCTTCTTTCATTAACTGAAGTCCTTCTGTCCATCCAGCAATAACACCATTTAAAGGAAAGGTAATCGTTTGATTCCGTTTGTAAGAGCTATCAAACTCTGTTCCATCTATCAAAGTGCCACGATAATGCACTTCCACACTATCAGCCGCAGAAGGGCTATCCCCCGCTCCCTCTTTTAAAACCTTATATTGTAAGCCGGACGGGGTTGTTTTAACATCTGTTTTTTTACTGTTTGCTTCTAAAAATACTTTTCCTTGCTCCATATTGTTCTTCCCTTCCTCTTCCGGTTTTCTCGCACTACGCAGCTTTCCCGTTTTTTTTTGTTCTATTACATTTACACCCACTAAAGGCTTTTTATTTTTGATACTATGATAAACACCGATTAAAAAGATCTTTTGATCCTCTTCTTTACTAAATAGAGTTTTTGCGTTGTCCCCTAATTTATAACCTAATATGTAGGCTTTTTTTGAATCTTCTTCTTTCTCTATTTTACCCTTTACCCATTTATTTTTCCAGGAGCAACTGGTAACAAGAAAAAAAGAAATAATTAAGAATACCGATTTTGTTTGAAAACTCTGGATGGAAAGGCTGCGCCACCCGGAGAAAAAAACCGAAAAATACGGAAAATCTTGCCCTCGTAAAAACGGAGATAGTACCCGATAGGTGTAAAGGAAAATCTTCATAATAAAACACTATTTCCTAAATTAATGAGATGGTCAATTGTTATATGAACTAATTAGTCGGTTCTGAAAAAGTCCTAACAATTTGACTTTATTTATATTTTTGTTATTTTAAAGGAATAATATTTGCAAGAAAAAACTTCTTTCATTCAAAATTTTTCAGAACCGACTAATTAATCTCCACTATACGAAAATTTTGTAGTTTTTCAAATTACAGAAGATAACACATGTCTTCAGAGAAAAATAGGAAAAACCTAACAAGCTGCATAATTCTAAAAAAACAAGCACTTGATTTAATAAAAAAAATTCTACATAAAACAATTATTCCATGAATAGCATCACCTGTTTCCAGTCTAAATATACGGATTTCGAATTTTTATTTCAAAAATACAAAATCCAGATCAAAAAAAACCTTTTTGGGCTATTATTACCTCCTTATATTATTGCAACAAAAATCTTAAAAACATTTTATAAAAGGAGTTTAAAATGCTGACACAAAAAATACGCATTCAAGAAAGCACACAAAATTATGGCTTCTTACGCTGGTCTGAAAATTCACACACAGAGCAAAGGGAGATTACCTCTTTTATCAGTATTGGCAGAGATACAGAAAATATAATCAGATTAGATGACCAATGCGCCTCCCGTAGACATTGCCGTATTCAAAAAAAAGAAAATGAAGGTTTTATTTTACAAGACATGAATAGCAGAAACGGCACTTTTCTTAACAACAACCGTGTATTTAAAGCTTTACTAAAAAATAATGACCGCATTCAAATAGGAAATAGAGAGTTTATTTTTTCTTTTGAGAGGTTTGATAATCATTGGCATATTCATACAAAGAGCAAAAACCCTCACTGGAATCAACAGCTTGAAAATCTCTCTAATATAGCAAAAAGTAATATGCCTGTTCTTATCACTGGCCCGTCAGGAACCGGAAAAGAAATGTTGGCAAAACTCATCCATCGCTACTCTCATCGAAGTAAAAGGCCCATGATCTCCATTAATTGTAGCGCCCTTTCCGAATCTCTGATCGAAAGTGAATTTTTTGGACATATAAAAGGCAGTTACACGGGAGCCTTAAATAGCCGAAAAGGAGCTTTTGTGGCCGCCAACGGAGGCTCTCTTTTTTTAGATGAGATCGGTGACTTACCTCTTCATTTACAACCTAAACTGCTCAGAGCTTTAGAATATCAGGAAATTAAAGCTGTAGGTTCAGACCATGTGACAAAAACAGATGTACGTATTATTGCAGCCACTCATCAAGATTTAGCAGAAAAAGTAGCTCAAAATACCTTTCGTTCCGATCTGTACTTTCGACTTCATGTGTTAAGTTTATCCCCTCCTCACCTCAGAGATAGAATGGAAGATTTTGATGATCTATTACATTTTTTCTGTAACGAATATAATATTTCTTTTTCACCAAAAGCGATTAGTTTATTAAAACAACATCCCTGGCCTGGAAATATCAGAGAATTAAAAAATACTGTTGCCAGAGCTAAAGCCTTATTTTCAGGAACAATTATTGAAACAAACAAAATAAAACAGCTGCTTTATACACCTATATTAACAATGGAAAAACAAACAGAAGCTTTTAAAGAGCTTCAAATGCCTGTTATAAAAAAAATAGAAAAAGATTTAATTATTAAAGCTATGACACTCCACCGAGGCAATCAGAAAAAAGTGGCGGAAGAATTAAAGTTACCCCAAAGCACTCTTTCAGAAAGGATAAAAAAATACGATATTAACCCAGCAGAATACAAAAACTAAGCTGGAAAGCATAACAATTTTACACACCATAGCAAAATAAATTGACAAAGAAAAAGAATTTTTTTTAATAAAAACATACAAGTTTTTTTGGTTCTCGCTCTCAAACCTTAGCAAAAAACGGGGATTCTATGCTGGAATCAATATAATAAAGTGTATGATAACAGAGTTATCATTTTATACTGACCTTGTTTAATCCCCATGACCCTACTCCCGCGAAAGTGGAGGGCGAGGACTATCTCTCTTTCTCTCCTACAGGAAGAGAGGAGTTTCTTTGAAGGTCATTGCTTCTACACTGGTTCAATATATAATAATATGCTTTAAGGAGGTATGTTATGAGATATTTTAAATACTGCTTGCCTACTCTATTCTTAATTTGTCATTTTATAAGTATAGCTAATGAAACAAAAACAGAAGCTGTTTCTCATTCTGAAGAAAAGGCAAACCCTGCTTCTATTTTCCCCCTAGAAGGACGGCAAAACGACACCTCCTTTAATGATGAAAGAATGAAGGAAGAATTGTTAATATTACTTCGTTCCACAGACATTCCCATTCGAAGACGAATCCATATTCTTCCCATTTTAAAACAATTTAAGCCCATTAGTGTCCCTACTCAACAGGCTGTAATGGCCATGTTCTTTGAAGCTACTACCACCAAGGGGAAAAAAGCCATACTGAAGTTTTTTGGAGAAATAAGGAGCACTGATATAACTGTGATTGAACAATTAGCAGAATTTGCCAACAGTCAAAAAAACCCCATAGCCCTCCGTATTCTAGCTATTCAAGCTATAGGCAAAACCAAAACTACTGATGAAAGTACCCAACTCATATTAGTGAGATTAAGTGTATACAGCCGGTACAAAGCCTTAAGGAGGATAGCTAAATTAATATTAAAAAGAATCTCGCTCAGTCAAAAAGCGACTCAACATTTAGCGGCAATAGCTAATTCTGATACAAGCACCACCCCCCAAAGAATAATAGCTATATGGAATCTGAAATACGCTGGTCCAGACCAAATAGCAGTTCCTCTTCTAGGAGAAGTAGCCTCTAACAAACAAAATCCCGAAGACGCGCGGATGGCAGCTATTCAAGCTATGAGAAATACCAGTCACTATCAAGCCGCTAGACAATTATTAAATATCTATAACATGGACAGCAATTCTCATTCGATCCGACAGGCTGCTTATGAAGTCCTAGAGGAGAGTTTTTCTTATTACCTTCACCCCTCCCCTAAAAGATGCCATATCGGTTTTCGACTTACTCCACTGTAACAGATTTAGCTAAATTTCTAGGCTGATCCACATTATGTCCAAGAGAACAAGCCGTATGATAAGCTATTAACTGAAGAGGTAGAACACACAAAATAGAAGACAAATAAGTGTTGCAGGAAGGAATGGATAAAAAACAATCCGATAAGGAAACAGACTCCTTATCCCCTCTTGTTCCAACCACAATCATTTTTCCCCCTCTGGATCGGGCCTCCTCCAAATTAGAAAATGTTTTTTTACTCACATGAGATTTAGGGGCTAAACCCACTATAGCCGTATCTGCATCCACTAAAGCTAAGGGGCCATGCTTCATCTCCCCTGCTGGATAAGCCGCCGCGTGTATATAGGTTAGTTCCTTCATCTTCAATGCCCCCTCTAAAGCTAAAGGATAATATATGTCTCTTCCTAAATAAATAAAACTCTTTAAAGCTCTCAGCAAATGAGCTGCGGCAACACATTCCTTTTCACGAGATAAAACTTCTTTCATCTGATCAGGAAACAACAACAAAGATGGAATTATTTTCTGCTCTTCAGATAGAGAAAGACTGCCTTTTTTTCTACCTAAAACTATAGATAGTAAAAATAAGATAAATAAAGTGGATGTAAATGCTTTAGTGCTGGCTACCCCTTTTTCCATACCCGCAGACATATAAAGCTGTGCAGAGGCTCCACGATCTAATGAAGAGTGAGCCACATTACAAAGGCTTAAAACAGGAAGAGAAAGTTCCTGAGCCATTCTCATTACAGCAAGTGTGTCAGCCGTCTCACCACTTTGAGAAATAAGAAGAAGGGGAGTACGACTCGATAAAACAGGAGAGCGGTAACGAAATTCACTAGCCATATCCACTCCGATCGAAATACGACTTCCTTTTTCAATCGCATATTTTCCGTACAAGGCAGCATAGTAACTACTGCCACAAGCCACTATGTTACACCTTCCTTTTTGTACTATTTGATCTAAAAAATCTTTTTCATTATTGATACCCACCTCAACTTTACATGCTTTTTTATTCACATGAGTTTCAATAAGATTCGCAATACAGTCCGGCTGCTCGTATATCTCTTTTAACATATAATAGGGATAGCCTTTTTTTTCGGTTTCTGTAAAATAAGAGTCCAATAAAGTAATCGGCTTATCTATTTTTTGTTTTTTATCAGAATAAAAATAAAGCGTCTCTCTGTTTTGAATATGAGCCATTTCTCCATCTTTTAAAAAGATCACCCTATTAGTGTAAGGTAAGAAAACCTGAGCATCACTGGATAAAAATATCTCTTTCTCCCCCAAGCCTATTACTAAAGACGGCCCTTTTTTGAACGCTATTAATTCGTTTGGATCTTTTTCGGACATAACAGCAATAGCATATTCTCCCTTTATTTTAGATATAGTATCAAACACAGCTTCCTTAAGAGAGCTATTTTTTTTATAAGAATCCAAAATACAATGAGCCACCACTTCTGAATCCGTTTCTGATAGAAAAGGACCCTTTAACCAGGCTTTTAGCTCTTCGGCATTTTCAATAATACCGTTATGAACAATATAAATATGCTCCGCCTTATGAGGATGCGCATTGGCCTCTACGGGTGGTCCATGCGTAGCCCAACGGCTATGACCTAAACCCCAAGAACCAGAGTTACCTCCCGCGTCCGCTACTTTTTTACGTAGCTGTCGAATATCCCCAACCGAACGAACTCTCTTGAAACCTTGTTTTGTAACAATAAGCAATCCCATGCTGTCGTAGCCACGATATTGAATTTTCTCAAGGCCATTTAACAACACTTCTTTTGAATCACGAAAACCAACATAACCAATAATTCCACACATGATTCTATTTAGACAGGTTCCTTTGCCATTTTCAATAGCTCATTTTACTTTTTTATACCCATTGGATATTATCCCTGTTCCCTGCTTTCGCGGGGACAAGCTTTTTCGTAACTTTTTGGTTCTTTCCTCTGAGGCAGAGGGGCCTTTATACTGATCTTGTTTAAAAATTCCTATCAGGATGAGATTCCCGCTCCCCGCTGTCGCGGAGACAAGCTTCACTGTGGGACAAGCTATCAGGAAAATTTAAACAAAATAGGATATATTAAATCCTAAAAGCTCTCCGACAAACTAAAGAAAAACCCATGTTATCTTTAACTTCAGGTTGGATTAATTTACTATGAATTAAAATATATCTTGCTGCTTTTTTTTCCAGCTTATGAGATGTAGGAGATTGAACCATATCTAATAACCTTTGTTGCATTTCTAGATCTAATCTTATTTTTGCAAGAATTTTCTTCATTTCTTTTATAACATTATCAGATGACTCATTGGATGTAGCAATATTTAGTAACTTTTCCTGTACTTTCAAAGAAATATCTCGTCTATAGAGAATATGTCTAGCTAAATTTCGAGCTAGATCGGAAACCTTATTAGAAATAGCTATACTTGCTAAAGATAGTTCAGTACTGTCACTAAGATAGTTATTCCCTATTAGAATGAGTTCTATTGCACTTCTACTCTTATCAGAAATTTTATCGTATGTACTTACTACGACCAATAACCTTCGTTGAGCTGCTGGATGCAAATGGCGCATATAAAGAATATCTTTAGCTCTATCTCTAACATTATCATCAGCTTCACTGGAAATAACTATATTAACTAAGCCTTGCTCAATTCTTAAGTCAATATATTCATTTTGCGTCAGAATAGCTCCCGCCGTAACCTGAGCAAGAGTAGAAGCTGTATCAGAAATAACTATATAATATAATATTTCTTGTATTTTCAAATCCAGTTTAATTTTCATAAGAAGTTTTTTTGCTTTAATGTTGGCAATATAGGAAACTTCACTAGAAGTAGCTGTACTTAGTAAGTCTTTTTGAGACTCAAAATCAGGTTGAACCTGCATAAGAATATTTCTTGCTGTAACCCGCACCTCATCGGAAAATGTCTCCTCTGTATTTATGTAGGCTAACCACTTTTGAAAATAAGAATCAAAAGCTGCCATCCGCACTAACTCAGCTTGATACTTCCTATCAACAGGTCTAAAAATCATTTCTTTTATTACTGTATATTGAATAATAGGAGGAGCGCTTTTTAAATCTTTTAGAGACTGTAAGGCTTTTTTTTGCTCATCAGGAATGACACTTAAAAGCTCCATACGTAGTTTTTGTACCTGAGATTTATATTTATTTAACTTTTCCGTACTCGACACAAGCTCCGCAGGAAACATATTGTTTAAAGCTTTTTCCGCCTCTACTCTAACTCCCAAGTCAGTATCCCACAAAGCTAACTCTATTACTTTTTTCTGGAAGTTCTCATCTGTAGTTTGTTCCCATTTTTGTAGTGCGGCTATCCTTTCTAAAGAATTATTAGAAGAAAGTTTTTGAAAAATACTTTCGTTTTCCGAATCAGCAAAAAAGGAAATAACCAGTATGTTGGATAAAAATATACAAAAAACTATCTTTAATATGAGCATAGAAGTAACCTGATTTTAATGTTATACCGAACCAGTTCTGAAAATTCTATATTTTTAATACACAAATAGCTTTAATATCAAGGAAAAAAACGGATGAGTAATTTTTTCATCCCTTCTTGACTTAAAAAAACGACAGATGAGAGGGGGGGTAAGACAGAAAATTAAAGTAACCTGCTTGTTTTTAACTTTTTTAAAAAATGAGATAAAGGAAATACAGTTACTCCACCCTGAATGGGGTAAGGTTCAGAAACAGGAGCAACAATATATTTTTTACTTGCTTTAACATCATCTATTGCACTCCAAAATCCTCGGGAAGGTTGAGGAGATGAAGAAGCTTTAATTTCAATAGCTATCCTTTTTTTCGCCCTTTCCAGAATTAAGTCCAATTCAGCCCCTCCACTGGTGCGATAAAAATAAGAATTCCATTTTGGAAGATGATAACAAATATTTTCAATAGCATAAGATTCAAATGAAATTCCATAAATAGGATGACCAAATAATTCATTACCCGTTTCAATATCCAAGAGGGCATGAAGTAAACCTGTATCTCTAATATAAACTTTAGGTGCTTTAATTACTCTTTTTTTTATATTTCTTATATAAGGTTTTAAAGTTCGTAAGATAAAAGTCTGCTCCAAAATATCAATATAATGTTTAATAGTGTGGGAGCTTTTTCCTAAAACACTCCCCAATTTGGAACTGTTTAAAGTTTGTCCCTGGGAGTGAGACAGTACTTTCCAAAATCGCTCCAAAGTTTTAGCCGGAATGTTAAATCCCATTTGAGGAATATCACGCTCCAAAAAAGTACGAATATAGTTATAACGCCAATCTAAACTTAAACTGTCACTCTTAGACAAAAAGCTTCGAGGATAACCTCCTCTCAACCAATGTCTGTAAAATCTTTCTTTCCCTATCTCCTCAACATCAAAAGGGGTTATCTCTAAAAAAGCTATTCTTCCAGAAAGCGTTTCACTGCTTTGTTGAATTAAATCTCTGGAGGCACTTCCCAAAATAAGAAATTGTCCGTTTCTTTTTCTTTGATCAATAATGCCTCTTAAAATTTGAAAAAGATGAGGCTTATATTGAACTTCATCCAGACAAATAAGACTTTGTTTGTTAAACTCAAAAAAAGCTTCTGGATCAGATATTTTATTTCTGTCTTTAGGAAGCTGCAAATCCAGGTAAAGAGACTTTTTCTTCCATCGAGAAAGAAACTTTTTAGCCATTGTTGATTTACCCACTTGCCTGGCCCCTAAAATGGCTACAGCCGGGTAATTTTCCAACAACTCCTTCAATCTTTTTACTAGTTTTTTTCTTTCTACATAACCTTGCATATTTGAAGTATAAATTCAAATATGCAAGGTTGTCAATTTCATATACACTTTTCTATTAGAATAATGGAAACTCACTTAATTAGTTGGTTCTGAAAAAGTTTTCTTGTTCAAATTTTTGAAAAATAGAGGAAAAATTGTTAGGATTTTTTCAGAACCGACTAGATAGCTTTAAACAAATAATCTGATTTGATCTATACTCTTCAAGCCTTTAAAGGCTAAAAACAAACGATCTAATCCTAAAGCTATACCAGAACAAGGGGGCATACCTGCTTGCATATCATCTAATAATTTATGTGAAGAAGGTACTTTTTGTTTTTCCTGTTCGTGCCGTTTGCGTATATCTTCCTCAAAGCGACTATTTTGCTCTTCCTTTGTTATAACTTCATCAAAAGCATTAGCCAGTTCCATCCCTTTCCAAAATAACTCAAATCGGCTGGCCCAACCCTCTGGCCCTATACGAGCATAAGCTTTTTGAAAAGGGGGATAATCATAGATAACCAGAGGAGTTTTTTGATCTAAATGAGGCTCTATCTCATTCAAAAATAACAAATAAAACAAATCTTCTATATCTCCTGACTCCTCAAAAGGAATATTTTTATTTTTTAACTCACGAATAAAATCTTCTTTAGCAGAGGAAGGATGTAGTTCCATACCCACCTTTTGTTTAAATAACTCTTTCATACTGATTTTTTTTAACTTAGGAAAAGAAGAACCTGTTATTTTATTGGATAAATAATTTAAAAAAAACTGTAAATCCTCTATCAAAATAGGTAAGTGAGAATAAGCCCTATACCACTCCAGCATGTAAAACTCAGAATAGTTAAGTAGGCCAGCCTCTTTGTTCCTAAAACATTTTTTTACTTCATAAAGATCGGTCCATCCACAACAAAGCAGTCTTTTCATATATATTTCAGGGCTGGAAATTAAAAACATTTTTTTCTTTCTTGCTTCTGTTGAAAAATATAATTCCGTCTCAAAAAAATCCAAATCCGGTTCGGTCCCTGGACAATCCACCAAAGTGGGAGTGGCTACCCTTTTTAATCCCAATTCTCTCATTCCTTTATGCACTTCATCTAAAAAATCAAACCAACTTTGCTGCTTCTGAACAACAGCAGTAGAAGATGAAAGCATTTTTTCTGTTTTATTTACAGAAACTAAAACTATTTTTTCTATATTACTAATCTCATACAATGAAGCTGATTGAGTTTTATTTTTAAATTCATCAGAACTTAATTGCACTAATAAATGATCTCCTTCTCTTAAAAAAGAAAAAACCTCCTTCCATGTGAGCGATTTTGCATTCTTATTAAAATCAAAAAATAACCGATCATTTTCTGATACAAAGCAATTTACTTTATGCGACTGAGCACTTAGTGAAAAATTATTAGCTTTAACTTCCCCTGTGATTCGTCCTCCTAACCAATGTTTTGTCAAATGCGTTTTATGATTGAAATGATACAGATAAGAAACAGAAAAAGATTTTGCCGGCAAAAAAGGATAACAACAGTATTGAATAAAATCGTTTCTTGTTTTCATATTTTATACCCAAGAAGTATAAATGACAATAACATCATTTTTTTCTATACCGGTTCGGTATAAGAAAAAACCTTGAGTGTAAAGCCCTTTTTATTGATAAAATAAGCATTGTTGCCCGTTGCTTCTCTACTTCACACTAAAAAAATAACTCTTCAGTTAAAAGCTTTGGGTTTAAAATCTTTTTTATTCACGATGCCGGCACTGTCTCCTGTAGCTCTGATAAGAAATAAACCCTCTTCTTCCGCAAGCAAATGAGCCTTATTTTCACTGGCTAAATAAGCCATCGCCCCATAAATGGTTTCCGACTTGTACCTTGGAAAATAATTTCTAAAATTCTTCAGTGTTTCTAAAAAAACACTCACATCTTTAGGAACTAAAGTGGTTTTTACTTCTACAACTACAGCCTCTATCCCATTAGCCACAATAATATCAAACTCCCGTCTCTCAATACGGCCATCGGGCTTTTTCCACTCCGACTGAGAACGGGTATGAGTTTGTATTATATCTATCCCCTGATCTTGAAAAATCCTTACAAGTTTCCCCTCAACTAGAGACTCCACCAAAGCTCCCCATCGTTGATTAAACCGGCCCCCTATTTTTTGGATCTGCCGATCTGTCTCTTTTTGGCTGGCACGGATTTCCTTCATTTCTTGCTTTGCCTCTTCGTGGCTAGCAGAAACCTTTTTTAAAATACTCCAAATCTCATCTGCTGGTGATATTGTAGGTTTATTCATAGTATTCTCCTTTCTTTATAGTATCACAGTTTTTTAAAAATAAGCTATGCAAAATCTGTGCTTGATTTTTTGATATCAATCCAGTTTGATCACTGTTTCCAAAGGGACATGATTTTCCAGTTGCTTTTTTTCTCCCCCAGGAAAGAGGATCTTTGAAGCCTTCCCTTTTTTCTATACCAATTCGGTATAATTTATAAAATCCAGAAAATTTACTCTTTTTCGCCGATGATTGCAGCACAATATAAAGTACAAAATTCGTATTTTAATCTCTAAATATTCGGATCTCGGATTTTTATCTCTCCCCATACCAATACCAATCCTGTTTAAATTATGCCATTTTAAATAAAATAGCAGTTTCTTTTAGGAGACTAAGCTTCCCATTTAAAAAGAGGAATGATAAGTAAGTGACATATAAATAATATTAAAATAAAAATAAAGGCTAGATTTCCGTTTTCACAAGGACAAGCTTGACACAATAGCAACAAGGGGTGCTTTGTAGCAAAATGCATTTTTGCCGGGTTTTGTTATAATAAACCCTTTTAGGAGAGAATAGGAACTAAAAAGTGAGTTTAGCTCCCCGCTTTCACGGGGACAAACTTCGCGGGGACAAGCTTGCCACAGTAGCAACCAGAGGTTGCTACTGTGGCAAAAAGTATATCTGAACCTTTTTAGTTCCTATTCTCTCCTAAAGTAAGTTATTAAACTAGATAGGAAAAAAAATGATATTAGAAACAAATATTCTAAAAAATAAACAAATGCAAACACATAAAAATAAGAAAAAAAAATCTGAAACTAATAGCATTTCTTTTACAAAGCGGCATAACCCTCTGAAAAACAATAAAGATGCTTTTTCAAAAAGACATATTGGCCCCACAAAAAAAGAGATTAAAGAAATGCTGGACATTCTTAAGTGTTCTACTTTGGATGAGCTTATCCATATAGCTACTCCTTCTGAAATTTTAAACTGCCATCAACTAAATTTACCATCGGCTTTAAGTGAAGCAGAATGTCTTAAAAAATTAAAAGAATATGTTCAACAAAATAAAATTTTTAAAAATTATATTGGTATGGGTTACTACGAAACAGAACTACCTACTGTGATCCAAAGAAACATTTTAGAAAATCCGGTATGGCTTACTTCTTATACTCCCTATCAATCGGAAATATCCCAAGGAAGGCTGCAAGCTCTTTTGAACTTTCAAACTATGATAACAGAAATAACAGAAATGGATATGGCTAACGCTTCCTTATTAGATGAAGCTACCGCTACAGCCGAAGCAGTAACGATGGCTTTTAATAACCGGCAAATAGAAGAGGCAAGATACATTTTTATTGATGAAAATATTTTCCCACAGACAAAAGCTGTTCTTCAAACAAGAGCACATTCCCTGGGATTGAAAATAATGACAGGAAAAGCAAAAAATTTTGATTTTAATGCTTATCATACAAGGGTAAACAAAGAGGAGAACCTAGTAGTGGACTCCCACTTTCCAGAGACGAAAAACTACCAAAGTGACCTTCTATTTGAAAAAAAAGACAATAAGCCTCATAAAAATGAAAATTTTTTCTGTATGGTGATTCAATATCCTGATTCCACAGGGGCTGTATATGATTGGGAATCTTTCTGCAACAAAGCCAAAGAAAAAAAAATCATCACGATATTTGTTTCTGAACCTCTGAGCCTTTGTCTTCTTAAACCCCCTGGCGCTATGGGAGCGGACATTGTTACCGGCTCTTGTCAAAGGCTGGGTATTCCTCTGTTTTTTGGAGGCCCTCATGCCGCTTATATTGCTACAAGAGAAAAGTATGTAAGTTCTCTCCCTGGTCGGATTGTAGGTGTGTCTAAAGACCGTCATGGCAAACAAGCTCTCCGCCTGGTTCTCCAAACCAGAGAGCAGCATATTCGCAGGGAAAGAGCGACCAGTAACATTTGCACAGCCCAAGCCCTTCTGGCTGTCATATCCAGTATGTATGCCATCTATCATGGCCCGAAAAGGCTAAAACAAATTGCCAGACGTATCCACTTTCTAACTCTCCATCTGGTTCAAACTCTAAAAAATAAAAAAATCATATCGAGAGTGTTTGAAAATTCTAGATTTAAAGGCTTGGCTGCCAAGAGGAAAGAATCGAAAAGTTACGGAAAAATAATACCCTATGGGTATAAATTAAAAAATGAAACAAATATTTTCGATACCATACAAATAGAACTACCAAATACACAAGCACAGAAAATATACGAAACACTCCTTCAACATAAAATAAATGCGGCCTTCATTATATCAAATCAATATAGAAAAAAGGAGAGCTTTATAGCCCCCCCTTCCATTAGTAGAAAAAAAGAAACAACCGAAAACCCTGCCCTCACAGAAGTGGAGGGCAAGGATCAAAAACCAAACTGGTATAAAGAAAATGAAACCACTACTTTATCTTTCTCCATTAACGAAACAACAACAAAAGAAGATATAGAAGAAATTATTTCTGTACTGGAAGACAGCCTAAACAATAAAGCTACCTATAAAGAAAATATACCAAACCGATCAGAAACTGCCGTTTTCGCGAGCTTCATTGGGGTCAAACAAGATCAGTATAAATCTCAAGAAAAAAAATTACACAAAGAAATAAAACAAAATACGAAAAGCAAAGAATTACAAAATGATACCCCTCTCCAGTCACAAGGATTAATAAGAAAAAGCCCTTGTCTCAAACACCCTGTGTTTCAATCTTATCATTCTGAAACCAAAATGCTTCGTTATATTCATAAATTACAAGAAGGTGATCTGTCCCTAACTCATTCCATGATCCCTTTAGGCTCCTGTACTATGAAGCTAAATAGCACAACAGAGTTAACACCGGTAAGCTGGCCTGGCTTTTCCCATATTCACCCCTTTGCTCCTTTTGCACAAACAAAAGGCTATCAACAGTTGATTAAAGAACTGGAAGAATACTTATGTGAAATAACTGGTTTTAGCGCTATTTCTTTTCAACCCAATGCCGGGTCACAGGGAGAGTACGCCGGCCTTTTGATTATCCGAAAATGGCATGAGGAAAATAAAAACCCTCAAAGAAAAATCTGCCTTATCCCCTCCTCTGCCCACGGCACAAACCCGGCTAGCGCTGTAATGGCTGGACTCAAGCCTATCACCGTCCAGTGTGATAAAGAGGGCAATATCTCAAGAGAAGACCTTAAAAGAAAAATAGAAACTCATAAAAAGGAACTGGCTGCTTTTATGCTGACCTTTCCCTCTACTTTTGGCGTTTTTGAAAAACAAATTCCAAAAATTTGTGAATGGATACACGCTGCAGGAGGTTTAGTTTATTTGGATGGGGCCAACATGAACGCTCTTATTGGTATCAGCCAACCGGCTAAATGGGGAGCGGATCTTTGTCACCTTAATTTACATAAAACCTTTTGCATACCTCACGGGGGAGGAGGCCCCGGAGTAGGCCCTATTGCCGTAACAAAAAAATTAGCTAAATTTTTACCATCCCATCCTATTATACCGGAATGTGGACCGGCGAAAGGTATATCGGCTGTTAGTTCTGCTCCTTGGGGAAGCGCGGGTATTCTTATGATTTCCTGGGCCTATATTCGGCTCATGGGAACGGAAGGATTAAAGAAAGCCACACAAACAGCCATCTTAAATGCTAACTATATAAACCAAAAATTAAACAAGCATTACAAAGTGCTCTATACGGGAGATAACAATATGGTGGCCCATGAGTGCATTTTGGATTTTAGAAAATTCAGAAACACGGCGGAAATTACTGTAGATGATGTGGCAAAAAGACTCATAGACTATGGATTCCATGCCCCCACTATGAGTTGGCCTGTTCCTGGTACTCTTATGATAGAACCTACCGAAAGTGAAGATAAAAAGGAGCTAGATCGTTTTTGCGATGCCCTTATTGAAATAAGAAAAGAAATCCAGGAAATTGAAAACAAAAAGTATGATATTAAAAACAATGTATTAAAAAATGCACCCCACACAATGGAAGATGCTTTACAAGAAAAATGGCCTTTCCCTTATTCAAAAGAAAAAGCTTTTTATCCCCTACCTTGGGTAAAAGAGCATAAGTTCTGGCCTCGTGTATCTCGTGTGGAAAACGCTTATGGAGATATAAACCTTTTCTGCTCTTGCCCACCAACGGAATCATTGTAACCTAACTGATCTTGCTTTTATTTGTAACTTAATAACAAATCTCTATTAATACCACCTTCTTCCAATAAAAAATTTCCAACATCTTTACATAAAACAACACAAGGAATAAATATGATCTTTATATTTTTATAAGTCATCTGCCCCTGCTTTGTTTTGGAAGTAACCAATACTTCTTTCAATTTATTTTTAATAGCCATACTTATTAATCCCTTTAATGTATTAGGATTTTTATAATGACGATCACTCCACTTGATTTCTAACAAAACATTGGGTTTATAATGTGCATCTACTAATACCATATCCACTTCTCTCTCTTGAGAGTTCGTTTTCCATCTGGCATAGTGAAAGTTTTTTAGAAAGTATGTGCTATGAAAATACTGGCTAAATATTGCTGTTTCTACTATATTTCCTATATTATCACTATTTTCATGTATTTTTCCAAATAGAGCCGGATACATAGAAGGATTAGCTAAATAAACTTTAAAGTGTCTGGCTCTTTGTAAATGCTTACCAGTATCATCTATTCTATAAACTCTTTTTATTAAAAAAGAGGCTTCCAGATATTGTAAATATTTTAAAATTGTGTTCTTAGCGATATGAGAGCGTTTGCTTAATTCCTCTAAGTTAATTTCTCTGGCAGAGTTAAAAGCTGTCATTGTTAATAGGCTGTTTAATTCCTGAATATCTTGAATACCGTATAAATTAGGTAAGTCCCTTAATAACACCTTATCTATAATATCTTGTCCTATAAATTTTCGAATATTTGTTTGAATTTCTTTGTTAAGAATAGGCTCAGGATACCCTCCAAAATTTATATAATTAATAAACTCTTTATTAAGCTCATTAATATCATTCCGTCGCGTTTTATTTGAGAAATCAATAAATTCCTTAAAAGTAAGAGCTGGCAGAAAAAAGTCCGTAAACCTTCCGGCCCCTGATTCATCACTTTTTCTTTTCAGAACAGCTGCTGAAGAACCAGAAGCAACAAATTTAATATTAGGATATTTATCAGTTAACACTTTAAGATGATTTTCCCAATTTTTTAAATATTGAATTTCATCAAATATAACCAATTTTTTGACATTCTTCTGATGATTTAGGCTTGTATCCTGAAACAAATTTAATAGTTCTTCCAAAGAGGTTTTATTATAAAGAGGATCATCAACAGAAATAAAAAAAATATTTTTTGGAGAAAATTGATTATTTTTCAAAGCCTTGCTCACTAATTGATTGAGCATAACAGTTTTACCAACACGCCTGGGGCCCATTAAAATAATGGTTCTTTGAATGTTACTGTCTAAAACCAATTTTTTAAAGCTATTAAAGTAGCCTCGGGTTTGTAAAAAAGGACTAACATAGGAATGATCTTTCCACCAAGGATTGTATTTATCCAAAGCAGTCAACAAAGTGTTTTTTGGAATATTGAGAAATTGGTCCATATTGAATTAGTATCAATTAATTGATACTAATTCAATATTTTTTATAACTAGTTAAAATTAAAGGAGTTTTGTATTGGAATAATCCCCATTTGTGACTTGTTAAAAAACTCCCTCTCTATTTTGCTCATACGATTTGGTTGATACAGATTTCTATTCACCCCCTACCTTGGGTAAAAGAGCATAAGTTCTGGCCTCGTGTATCTCGTGTGGAAAACGCTTATGGAGATATAAACCTTTTCTGCTCTTGCCCACCCACTAACGGATTCATTGTAACCTAATTTTATTAAAGTTGTTACTGAGCTGTAAAAACTCTTTGGCAAATCTTACCCAGAAGAGCAGGCCACCCCCCTCGCTCTTTAAAATCAGAATAAAATTTGGCCGGAACAGAAGGAGCTCCAGGTATCTTCTTATATAGTTTATCTATTCTATAAGTTACATAATTGATGATCCTTTCCCCTTTTGGCGCTTTCTTGTTATACTCCCTAATAGCCTCTCTTAATTCCTCCCAAGTAAGAGTGGGAGGTGGAGGTTTCGCCGGCTGACTTAAAAGAGCAGCCCACCCCCCTCGTTCTTTAAAGTCAGAATAAAATTGGGCCGGAGCAGAAGGAGCT
>JAPPLY010000025.1 GCA_028819305.1 Bdellovibrionales bacterium | reverse complement strand
CTAAAGAGTATAAAAAATGATGCTTACTCACTGTCCATTTTTCAGGGACGATCCATACTGAAAATATTAAATTATACTTTAAAAAAGGCAAGCCTCTTAGAGATATATTTATAAATAATAATATATCATCTTTAGCAGGGCTTATTGAAGCTTTATTCGTATGTATAGCTGACGAGTTTAAGGTAGAATTATATGATCTGATAACAATAGATAATAAAAGAGAACTCGAAAAGCCTTTAAAACAATCTTTCTTATGGCGTTCTCCTAACTCATTTACAGAAAGAACCATTGAATTATTACAAAAAATCCCACCAATTGATTTCACATCTCCAGGTTTAGATATTCTATTACAATTATCTACAAAACCTAATCACCCTTGGAACGCTGATCTGTTGCATAGAATTCTTTTCAATAAAACAATGGCTGAAAGAGATAGCTTTTGGTCAATACATATAGCAAACTCTTATTCTAATAATGAAAGTCCACCTATAAAAAATTTAATAGATTTTCCTTATTCTTCTGATTTAAAAAATCTTGATTCTGAATGTGCAAGACTTTATGCAATAGTAATGCTTTGGCTTACTACTGCCTCACATAGAGAGGTTAGAGATAAAGCAACAAAATCTGCTATTATTATTTTATCAGAATTTCCAGAACATTTATTAAATTTAATGGATCAATTTGTAAATGTAAATGATCTTTATGTGTTAGAAAGACTGTATGCTATTGCTTATGGTGTAATTGTGAATATAGAAGATAAAAATATAATGAAAACCATTGCAGAAAAAACTTATGAACAAGTTTTTAAGATGGGAAAACCTGTGCCCCATATATCATTAAGAAACTATGCCCGGTGTATATTAGATTTTGCATATAATAAAAAATTGCTTTCTGATGAAATTAAACCAAGTAATTTTCATTCTCCTTATAAAAATACTTGGTCTATTGAAAACTCTATGAAATTAGGAATAGATAACTCGATTGATAGCAAAAACTGTGGTGCCGTTCATGGTTCAATACAAGAGTTTATGAGAAGGTTTGAAGATAATAATATAAATTGTTCTCGTTTTTTTAAGGAAAAGAGTTTTATGGAAGAGAGTAAACCAACCATTTTCAGTACAGAATGGGTGGAACGCTGGGTATGCAAACAGTCTTACGCAATAGGTTGGGGAGAGTTACTTGAAAAAAACAGATGTTCTATGGATAAAAGAGGAAGTAGAAAACCTATAGAAATACTAGAAAAAAAGTATCAATGGATCGCCTTTCATAGGCTACTAGCTTATTTAAAAGATAACGCTGATTATATTAGGAAAAATGATAATATAAGCCAGTATGGAGGAGATCCTGGTAATATATCATTCAGAGATATTGATCCTACTTGTCTATTAAGAAAAACAAAATCTTATCGCAGATTTGGAACAAACTCTACAAAATACTGGTGGAATCGTTTTGATCTTCAATTTCCTGAAGAAGATATAAAAAAACAAGAAGACTGGTTAAAGTTAAAAAATCATATCCCTTTTAATAAAATCTTTGAGGTTAAAAATCCAAAAGATGGTAGTGTTTGGATAGTCTTAGGTGGTGATTTAACTCAAAACCAAAAACATGTTTTAACAGATAAGCTATATGAGCCATCTTGTTCGTTTAACATAAACTCTATAATTATATCTAAAAAAGATCGTACTATTCTTTGTGAAAAATTAAAAAATAAACATCTTCATATCTATATGACCAGACAACTAATATTTAATACATTTCTAAAAGAATACCCTTATTATGATGAAGAAAAGAACACTGATTGGATAAAAAATAGAATAGCATGTTTTGATATACAATTAAAGTATTTACACCCTATTATAACTTATAGATGGAGTACTAGACTTAAAGATAATTCTATAGATGAAGACATTTATTTTTATCTTCCGTCAAAAACTCTTATTGATAAACTTAATTTATACTATCCTCCAAAACAGTTTGAAAATTGGGTAAATAGTAATCAGATTCCTGTGTTTAAAAATCCAAGCCTTAAAGAAAAAGGTCCTTCTTATCCGCTTATAAAAAAAGATGTATTGTGTGAATGGTTGAATAAAGAAAATCTGTGTTTAGTTTGGCTTATTGGTGGCCAGAAAAGTCTTTGTAGAGCAAAGCCTGGATTATTTAAAAATCATAATTTTAGCGGAGTTTATTTTACCAATGGTGATCAAATTGAAGGGAATATGTGGTTTCTTGATATACAAAACTTGGGAAGATAATTTTTCTCTTTTACTCTGTAGAATTATGATTTGAGCAGACAAATGAGACGGCAAAATTTTAATCTTCATTTTAATTTATCTCTAATTTTATAATGCAGTAAAAGCTGCCTCTGGTAAGAGGCCACCGATTTTCTTCTTGAGGACAATTTGAAAAATTGTCCGGCAAAGTAAGCGACTAGAGTGTTACAAAAATAATAGAGGGAAAGCGAACCAGTAAGAGCTTAGAGAATAAAAAAATAAAGCTTCCCTATTGAGGCATCCTGCAATTAAATAAATAGGTTGTATTTTTTTAAAAACTCCTTTAGTCCTAATAATGAGGTATAAAACCAACCAAGGAGTTCTTAAAATAGAAGCAAAACGATAAGGATTTTATATGAAAAAAAACAAATCTCAGATAAAGAGGAAAAAGCCAAAACTTACCCACGATAGTTTCTTCAAACTCTTCTACTCTGA
>JAPPLY010000023.1 GCA_028819305.1 Bdellovibrionales bacterium | reverse complement strand
AAGTAAGTTTTTGTCTTCTTACAGGCTGAAATGCTTTTTTACAATATTTACACTTAAGTTTTTTCATTTTATATCACCTCCGGTTTGATCTCCATCATCTGTCATATTCGCAAAGCCTGTCATGCCCGCGAAAGCGGGCATCTCGTAACTACGAAGAGAATCATTTATCAGTAAATGTCTCCTTCAGGAAAACAGCTTTGCCTTTATCGGGACGGTCCTTGGTCTTCCCTAGGTAGGAAGCCAAGGGCCTTGAACCCTGCTATGTGAAAAGTCAATAAAAAAAGAAAAGCTCTTAAAACAATATGTTCTTACATACCTTTTTGGTTTTCTTAAAGAAAGTCAAACAGCCTGCTATTCGTGGTCAAGGGCTCTCTGCTCCTGCCACATGTTCCCTTTTTCGTTGTATCTGTTCACCTATATCCGCGCCTCACACTCAGATACGTGTTCTCTTTCCCTCACAGGGTCCAAGACGAGGTCACAGATATTTGTCCCTATTCTTTGTCTGTACTGACTTTAAAAAACCTTTCCTCCTTTTACTTTTATTCTTCTTCCCAATTTATTTCATAAAGTGTCTTCTTACAAAAACAAGCCCGTACCCGTCCTATCAGCTTCCCCTTGATCTGATTGCATAGCCTCTGTATCTGTTTGACAACCTGTCTTCGTGTTCGGGTCACCTGACGACGCAATTCCTCTTGCTCCTCAGGTATATAAATCCCTTTTAATCGGCCCATAGACAATTGCTCCCCTAGTTTGCGGGAATCCCGACGATCTGTCTTCACCCTGTCTTTTATAGCTATTTCCAAACTGGCAGAGTTGACAACAATATTTTTAATACCTCCATGACATAAAGCTCTGTGGAGACGGTAACCACTGAAACCAGCCTCATAAACACTGTAGAGATGAGCTAAAGGAAACCATTTCTTTAAACTCTGTGTAATCCTCTCCGGATCCGCTGGTGTAGTGGCTGTTTTAACAACCTGCCCTTGACAATAAGCACTCAGAGTGTAAGGTTTTTTGTGTACATCCATTCCAATATAAACTTTTTTGTTTTTGTAGGTGATAGTGGTTTTATTCATAAAAAGCTCCTTTCTATAGGTGTGTTTTTTGAACATACCAATATTGAAGAAGCTTTTTTACAGACTTGCCATCTTTTCCAGTGACTGCTGATACGGTTCTTTTGTCCCATTACTTTTCATCATAGGGACTCAAAAAAAGGCTACCTCCAAAACTGAGGAGGTAAAGTGGTCATCTTCCTGGTCTTCTTCGTTATTATGAAAAAAAAGGTATTATTAAAAGAGTAGAACGGGGGATTTATATTAATGCTAAAAAAAACTTTAATTTAAGAAGACCTTGTGTTTGCCGTTCTTAGTATTCCCATTTGTCCCCATCTATGAACCAGAACGAGTAGTTGATAAACTTATTGATTTCTCAAGAAAGCTAAGAATAAATATAATTCCCTACCTTGAAGTAGTTACAACTGTATTAAAAAATATCTTTCAGAAAATGCAATAAAAGATCCTTTGAAAAACCTTCACGCTTTTCAAAAATAAATTTACTAGAATTTTTAGGAACAGTTACCTTTTACAAAAATACTTGTTAGCTCAATTCTGATTTCAGAATTTGTATTGAATGAGAATAAAGAGTTGATTAGTAAAACTCCAAAAAAATTTTCATAAGATAGACTATTTACTCCTGACAAAGTTGAATGTAATTCCCACAGGTGTCATTAAAAACAGCAATTTTAACATCACCCATTTCAATTGGAGCAGATTTAAACTCAACACCTAATCCTTTTAATCTTTCATACTCAGTATCAATATTATCCACATACAAGGTAGTTGCAGCGATTCCTTCCTCAAAGATCGCTTTAGTATAAGCCTTTGAAGCAGGGTGAGCATTCGGCTCAAGAAGCATCTCAAATTCGCTGCCTTCCGTTCCAACGGTTAGCCACTTATATTCTCCAACAGGAATATCCTTTTTTACAATAAAGCCTAGTTTCTTAGTGTAAAACTCTAAGGCGGCCAGTTGGTCGTTTACAAACACGCTGCTAATTTTAATCTTAATCATACAAATACTCCTTTCTGTCGCGGTGTCGCAGTCCCTATTTGGACTAGACAACTATCTGTCTTTTGGTTCAATTGTCATCTTAAGGCCCATAGAATCTAAGACACTTCTTATGTTGGATCGTCCCTGAAAACCTACGCTCTACAGCCATAATCATTAAACAAAGAGGAAAACAGAGGACAGTGTTACCTGTTTATGCGGCGGGATTTTTTTTGTTGTTGTCGCTGTTTTTTTCGTTTTTTATCTGTTTTAGCTATCATCTGTTTTTTTTGTTTCTTGCTGTTAGATGATTTTTTGGCGGATCGTTTTTCAGCAGTGTTTTTTTCTGTTGTGTTTTTCTTTTTTTTATCTGGCGTGACGGTTTCTTTTTTCTCTTTTGTAGATGTCTTTTGTATTTTAGGTTTTACGGAAGCTTCATAATCCACAAATTCCAAATAAGCTACGGGAGCTTGGTCACCTGATCTAAATCCCAATTTTATAATGCGCGTGTAGCCTCCCGGACGGCTCTTAAATCGAGGAGATAGAACATTAATAATTTTACCTACCGTTTTTTTATTGGGGTAGCGGGAAAAAAGTAAACGGCGGACATGTATATTATTTTGTTTACCCATTGTCACCGCTTTTTCAACCAGAGGCTGCACACATTTTGCTTTAGCTAAAGTGGTTTTTATTCTTTCTTTTTCTACCAGACTGCTTACCAGCCCTCTCAGGAGAGCTTTTCTAGGGCCTCTATGTCTTCCGAAAGAAGAGCTTTTTTGCATCTGATGTCTCATTTGTGTTCCCTTTAACCTGGCTTTTTATTTCTTATTGATTCTCTCCCGGGGAAGGTGTTTCCTTATTTTCTTCAGATGGAGAGGGTTCCACCATGTCCTGACTTTCCGTTTCCTCTTTTTTGAATTGGAAAGAAGACTCACCAGGCTGGCCTTCTTTTACTGAGGTGAGGTTTTCATTTGTCTGTTTTTCCATATTATCTTTTGTGAGTTCTATGTCATTTTCTTTTAGAGAGGGGTAGCTCAGTGGCTTATCTATAGTGGATGGAGATGGAGGAGGAGGCTGTGTTTCTGTGGATGGAGGAGGTGTTGTTGTAGGTGTAGCTGGTGCAGATGTTGTAGGGGGGGTAGTCGTTATAGGCATAGGTGAAGTAATTGTGGCAGGTGTGGGAGATGTAGCTGGTGCAGATGTTGTAGGGGCAGGAGTTGGAGATGTTGTCGTAGGAGTAGCCGGTGCAGGTGTTGTAGGTGTAGATATAGTGTAAGGGGCTTTTTGTACAGGTTGCGTTGGTCCTTTTACATTAGGAGTGGGAGCAGTATTAGAAAAATGAAAAGGAGTATTTGTAGAGGTATTTCCCATTCCGTTTTGAACTCTATGAGTTTCCATGTCTTTAGGCGGCCACCCTTCTACCATCATACCTAAAGAAAGCCCCATTTGTTTAATAATATCTTTGATTTCATTTAGGGATTTTCTACCAAAGTTTTTTGTTTTTAGCATTTCCTGTTCTGTTTTTGTAACGAGGTCTCCAATGTAACGAATACGAGCATTTTTCAAGCAGTTGGCACTACGAACAGATAGCTCTAAATCTTCCACAGGGCGGAATAAGTTTTTGTTCACTTGAGGGGTATCTTCTTTTACTGTCTTTTCTTCTGGTTCAATATCTTCATTAAAATTCATAAATACCTGAATTTGCTCTTTAAGAATCTTGTACCCAAGCGGCACCGCTTCTTTTGGAGTTAATGACCCATCCGTCCATACCTGTAAGACCAGGGAATCATAGTCTGTTTTTTGACCAACACGAGCATTAGTCACAGTATAATTTACACGTCGAATGGGAGAATGAATGGAGTCAATAGGAATAAATCCCAAGGGTAAATTGTCTGTTTGTTCAGAGGCTTCAATATAGCCACGATTAAAGGTCACTATAATTTCTGCATTAAACTTTGCGTTTTTCCCAAGCGTGGCAATAACCTGGTTGGGATTAATAACTTTAATGCCGCTGACTAGTTCGATATCCTTAGCGGTTACTAGTCCGGGGCCGTTTTTGCTAATTTTTAATCTTTTTTGATCTGCATCTTCTTGTTGAAAACGTACTTGTTTTAGGTTCAGTGTAATATCAGTGATATCTTCTAAAACATCAGGGATGGTAGTGAACTCATGTAAGACATTTTCAAATTTTACCGCAGAAACAGCCGAACCCATCATAGAACTCAGCAAGACCCGACGAATGGCATTACCCAAAGTTAAACCATAACCTCTTTCCAAAGGGCGAATAGTGAATTTTCCATAAGTGGAAGTCAGACTATCTTTGTCCATCTCAAAGCCTTTTGGTTTTATAAGATTTTTCCAATATTGATAGTAATGTGGTTTAATATCTATTCTTTCCATTTCTATCTCCTGTGTTTAAGTTAGACTCGTCTTCTTTTTGGAGGGCGGCAGCCATTATGAGGAATAGGGGTAATGTCCCTGAGCGAAGTGATTTTCAAACCAGCTGAGGCAAGAGTACGAACCGCCATTTCCCGACCTGTTCCAGGCCCTTTTAAAAACACATTAACGGTCTTAACACCGCATTCTTGAGCTCTACGAACAGCGTCTTCCGCTACAGCCTGTGCCACAAAAGGAGTTCCCTTACGGGAGCCTTTAAAGCCTAATACACCAGATGAGGACCAGCAAATCACTTGCCCACCGGGATCAGTAAAGCTCACTTGCGTATTGCCAAAACTGGCATAGATATAGCAATTTCCCTTTGGTATATTTTTTTTTTCTTTTTTCTTTTTTGGTTTTCGTAAAGACATAATAACTCCCAAAAATTAAATAGCTTTTTTCTTGTTGGCGACGGTTTTTCTAGGCCCTTTCCTCGTTCTGGCATTTTGCCTTGTACTTTGTCCTCGAACAGGCAGTCCTTTTTTGTGGCGAAGCCCTCGATAACAAGATAAGTCCATAAGTCTTTTTATGGATAAACCGATTTCTCGCCGTAGGTCTCCTTCCACTTTATAGTCTTTTTCAATAATAGTTCTTAGTGTAGCTATATGTTCATCGTTTAAATCTTTAGTTCTCATAGAGTGGGGAAAATTAGCTTTTTTACATATACTACGGGCCCGTGTACGCCCGATCCCATAAATGTAAGTCAGGGCCACTTCCACTCTTTTTTCTTTTGGCAGATCTACTCCAGCTATACGAGACATATTTTTTATCCTTGCCTTTGTTTGTGTTTTGGATTTTGACAAATGACCCGCAGATAGTTTTTCCTCCGAATGAGACGACAATGCTTGCAAATTTTTTTAACCGAGGTACGAACTTTCATAACTTTTATTTACCTTTATAAAATCGTAGTTTTTAATGAACTGTATTTGGTTTTTCTATCATATCTGTTTTTTTTAAAAAAGTTATATTTTAATATAAAGAGGAAAAAAGCCCCCTAGAACCCTTTTTTAGAGTTTGTATATTTTTATGACATAACTGAACCAAAAAGGCTATCATTGATTTTTTTTAATGTCTATAATTTTACAGAAAATTTTTCCTTTCGCCGACTTTTTTTAAAAAGAGCCTTTTTAGTATGCAAGGTATTATTATCTTTTATTAAAAAATATAATATATTCAACAAGTTGCATTGTTTTATTTAACTTAAAATTGAGCTGTTTTTTGATTAAGAGGAATTTGGGCAAGCACCCCTTTTCCCGTTAAACCCTTAAGAAGAATAAACCTTTAGACTTTCTTTTTAGGAGTCAAGGACAAAAAGCTCATGCACAATAACATAAGTTTGGAGCTTCTTTCTTGTAAACAACAAATCACTATTAAAATAAACTACTCTGTCAGAAGAACAATATCCCCATTTTTTCATTCTTTCCAACTGAACACCACAAGGAAAAACCTGGAGTTTTTTAGACCATATTTTAACTTCATTCTTAAACTTTTTTATTTCTTCATCTATTTTCACTTTTACATCCACCTCTTTGTCATGCCCGTGAAAACGGGCATCCAGAAAGCTTATTTTTTTGTTTCTTCAACTGATTCTATTATTTCTGTAGAAACTGCTACTAATTTATCATCTGATATATGACTAGAAAGAATCTTATACATATCCATTTTTAATTGCCTTTTTTCATCTGAGTTACTATAAAAGTTTTTAAATTTATCAAAACTTTCATTTATTTGAATAGCTAATTCCTCAAAATTACTGATACCGGATTTTTTTAAAGGCCAGGCAATAGTAAACTCCTGATAGGATAAAGAGCTTTGTTTTCTCATCTTTTGTATATTTATTTTTTCTTCCGTAAGCTTCATCGCTGAATCTAAAGCCTCCTTAGAGGTTTTTTGTTTATTTTCAAACTCTTTCATTATTCTTCTGGATCTTTCAGATATGGAAATAAGGTAAGGTTCTTGTTTACTCTTTTCTTCAGACTCTTTCTGAATAGACCTAATAAGGTTAATAACTTTTTTATTCTCCAACTCTGTATCTTGATTCTCCTTTATCTTTTTTAAAGTATCTTCGTTAATTTCATAGGTTTTGGTAATCCCTGAGAAGATATTGACATCTGTTGCCTGTTTAACTAATTTTTCTGTTTTTTTACAAATATCAGAAATAAAATCCACTTTATCCTTATAGGTATTTCTCACAACCCTATACAGTTCAACTATATTCTTATAATCATCAATATAAGGTCTTAGCTCCTCATCAGGGGATAGTATTTCATAAAGAGTTTCTAGTTCTTTAAACTGATTAAAAAATTTTTCCCTCTCTTTAGGGTCTAATAAAGTTTCATAAACCAACTTCTCCAACAATTTATCAGCCCCTTTTGCTGTAACAGATAGATAAGGTTTTATATCGGTTTCCATCATGGATTTAAACTTCTTCATTAAACAATCTAAGTCTTCAATAACAGCATTTACTTCCTCTGAATCAAAAGAAAGAGCTTTTTTCAGAGACTTAAATATACCCACAAAATCTATAATCAAGCCACAAGGTTTTCTTCTCCCCTCTTTATCCTCATAAGGTCTGTTTACCCTGGCGATAGCTTGGAGCAACACATGATCTCTCATAGGTTTATCTAAGTACATACAATAAAGAATAGGAGCATCGTAGCCTGTAAGTAACTTATCTGTTACAATAAGGATTTGCGGGTTATGTCCTTCTTTTGTAAATAGTTTTCTCGTTTTTCCTTCTTCCCATTTATCTAATTGATGTTGTTGCAACAGTTCAGAATCATTTAGCCCTTTTGTATAAACAACTTTGGATACTTCTGGTGAGAGATACTTATCCAAGGCTTTTTTGTATAAGGCACAAGCCTCTCTATCCACAGCCACTACAAAAGCTTTATACCCTAAAGGTTGTATATTTTCCGTAAAATGTTTTGCCATCCACTGCGAAATTTCATCAATACGCTTAGAGGATTTTAAAAAAGTTCTAAGGGTGACTGATCTTTTTAAAACTTTATTTAAAGTGTCTATATCACTAATCCCCTCCGTATCCGCTATTTGAAAAAACTCTTTTTCCAAAAGTTCTTCTGTTACTCTCATCTTATTAGGAGCCAGTGAATGTCTGAGTTTGACTGTCGTGCCGTCATCTATGGATTCAGCAATGGAGTATTTATCTAAATACCCTTGTTTATCGTCTTTTCCAAAAACTTTAAATGTACCTCTTCCTTTTGAAGTTTTATCAATAGGTGTCCCTGTAAAGCCAATAAGGGTCGCATTGGGTAATGCACCCGTCAGATAATTTCCCAAATCCCCTTCTACAGAACGATGAGCTTCATCAATAAATATATAAAAATTATCCCTCTTACAAATATTAGCTGGTATATCTTTAAATTTATGCAGCATAGATATAACTAAACCTCTAAAGTCACTTTTTAACAACTCCTGTAAATCTTTCTTTGAATGAGCTTGTTCAATAAGCACACCACTTGTTTTTAATTCTTTAATAATACGATTCACCCAGGTAGATAACTGCCCTTCCAACTCATTTCTATCAACAATGATCATAACTGTAGCTTGTGTATTAGATTCCAAAATAAGCCTAGCGGATGTAAGCATTGTAAAAGTTTTTCCTGAGCCTTGAGTGTGCCAGATTAAAGCTCTTTTTTTGGATGGTTCATCACACCTTTTAATAACTTTTTCAACAGCCCTTGTCTGATGCTGTTTTAATATAGTTTTTTGTAATTCATTTTCTTTGTAATAAAAAAGAACCCAATCTTTTATTATTTTTAAAAAATGATTTTTCTCAAAAAAAGTAATTACAGCCTCTTCTAAGCTGATTTTTTTAGTTCTTTGTCCTTGTTGTTCTTTTTTCCAATTAAAAATACCCTTCCTAGAATAGTTCCAGGTAGCTCCATAAAAATACTGAAACGCATCAGTAACATTAAAAACCTGAGGGTGAGACATAATTTCCGGTGTTTCTCTTTCCAGTCGTTTTAATTGTTCAATAGCTTTCTCCATAGAATCCCTCATTCCTGGTTTTTTATTTTCCACTATAGCAAAAGGTATGCCATTTATAAGAAACATTACATCAGGGCGATTTGTTTTACGAGGATTTGTATAACTCCATTGCTGAGTTACCTGAAAAACATTATTTTCAGGATTAAGAAAATCAATGACTATAACATTCTTGTTTCTTTTTTCTTTTTCATCAAAAAAAACTTTTTGTCCTCTAATCCAATTCAGGTTTTCCCTATTTCCTTCCATTGTATCCGAAATATTATCTATTTTTTGAACAAGCCCGTCCACATTTCCCTCATTTAAAAAACTTGCATTTAATTTGATAAGAGATTCTCTTAAAATACTATAGAATAACTTGCCTGTCTCCCCTCTTCTTAACTGTATTGCTTCCTTTGGAGATATATATATCCACCCAATTTGTTTAGCATACTTAATCAGAGGTTCTTCTACTGTTTTTGATTCTGTTGAAAGCACAACCATTTTATTTTCCTTTGAGTAGTAATAAGATCAACCCGATCATTTTATCTTTATCCTTTGGATCACTTTCCGCTACTATACCCAATAGGGTATTATTGTTCCGTAACTTTTCAGTTCTCTTCTCTGAGGCAGCCAAACCTCTCAATCTGAAATTTTCAAACCAAATCGGTATAATAAAGTTAAATCCGTCAAAGCCTCCGGTGTTAAACTCACTGGCAGTTTTGCAGCTTTACGCAAAAACCAAATAAAAGAAAAAGCACCATTTCTTTTGATAATTGTTAGTTATCACAACAGTTTTTATGGACAATAATGTTAGCTATTTTGTTTGTAGTTGCTGTCAGATAAAAAAACAAGCTGCCAAGTGTCCTGATCTTTGGTTTTTGCGACTTCAATTAAATAAGTGGGAATAACATCTTTAAAATAATGTCCAGAGTAAGCACCAAATATCTCCCTTATTTTATATCTTTCTATACCATGATACTTTTTTTGATTCTTAAGAAGAGAGCAGGCCATTTTCGCCCTGACGGATACATCTGCATCGGCCTCTTTGAATGTTGTCAAGTCAAAAGGACTTTCTCCCCACTTTCGGCAAACCTCTTTGATACTCATGCTCTCTCCCCTCCAAAAGTGCTTAGGTTTTTTCACATATTGAGAATGTATATTGATCGTGCTTGAAGTTTCCGATGGCTGTTTTATTTTGTGGGAAGACAGATTCTGTTTAGAGTCTGGAAAAATTAAACCCTTTAAATTTAAAACTAGCAGGATTCCCAAAATAAAAAACCCCGCTATTACAACAATGGTTGTTTTTTTCATTTCTTGTCTCCTGGTTTTTTAACTGATAAGCTCTACCGTATTTCTTGCATCAATAGATTTATCTTTTGGAAGCAAAACTTTTATATTTTCTAAAGTTTTTTGAAATTTCTGATAATTTTTAGCAAGCTGTTTTTTATTTATAGTATAGCCTTCCAATAAATGCTGTTTCAGAGTTTTAGTAGCCCAAATACGAAATTGAGTAGCTTGTTTAGAATTTACACGATAACCAACAGATAATATTACATCGAGATTATAGTACTCAATTTTCCGTTTAATTTTTCTTTTTCCTTCTATCTGAACTGTTTCCAAAATGGAAACAGTTGCTTTTTTATTTAATTCTTTAACTTTATAAATATTATGTAAATGCTTCGATATCGCAGCTTTCTGCACACCAAACAATTCAGCTATTTGATTCAAATTTCCCCATATTGTATCTTTCTTGAAGTCTCCACGAAATTCAATTTTCCCGGTTTTGGATTGATAGATAATGACTTCTTTTTGTCTATTTTTTTTCATAAGTAAACTCCTTTATTATACTGATCATGTTTAAATTTTCCCGACAGCTTAAACAGGAAGACAAATTGCTGCCTTCCCGTCCCGCGAAAACTGAAAGCCACTTTGATGGCTTTCAGTCCCGCGGAAGCGGGAATCTTCCTTTTTTTGGATTGATAGATAATAACTTCTTTTTGTCTATTTTTGATTGCACTCATAAAATCAATCATCTTTGGTTATATTATTTTTTTATAAAAAATCAGTTAAACTATTGTCTATACTCAAATGATGCACACGGATTTTTCCAGTCATCAGTTTTTTCAACATAGTTTTAAACAATTCCTCAAGTATTGAACTCTTCTTTTGATAGTTTTCTATTTTTCGATCTATCTTTACTAAAATATCAGCAATCTTTTTTTGTTCAGAATAAGAAGGAAGAGGAATTTTTAAATCTTTGATAACCTGTATAGGAACTCTTTTTCTTCCAGTAGTGCCTTCCATCTTTGTAGCTATTTCAGAACGAATATTATCCAATAATAGATAATAAAATAAAAATGTTATATTATTTATTCCTCTTTTTTCCTTAATAGGTATAACTTCTGTTGTAGCAATTCCAAAATCATTCTTTACATCTGTTACAATACATTGCTTTCCATTTTCAAAAGATGGCGTAATTTTTGACAACAATAAATCTCCTGATTCAAAATAGACTCCACTAGATATAGTATCTGGACTTTTTTCTATATAGTTATTCAAAATCACTTTATCATTAGGAATTAAATCCATTGGAATAAATGAAATTTTCTCAAAATTATTAAAATTCAAATTCTTTGGTTTTTTAGAAAAAATATAACTGTTATTTACAGAGTCAACATTCCAATCCTCTGGTATCTCCCCAATCTCTGTTTGCTTTGTCTTCTTTCCCTTTATTCCATAAGTAAAAAGCTGCTTCATAGTGGATTTCTTTAGCTCCTTTGTAGTTTCAATCAGTTTGTTCTGAATCTCAATAGCTCTTTGAATTTGAGATAATACCCCGGCAATTTTCTCTTGCTCAGAGAGAGCAGGGCGAGGAATTTTAAATTTTAATAACCTCTTACCAGACAAATTAGGTATAGTCGTACGATTTCCAAATGTTCCATAAACATTAAGCTTACGAATAGCCGCATCCATCCAGTACATATAAAACAGAGGAAATATATCTTTTTTCCTATCTCTATTAATTCTCAATCTATGAATATGATTTTGATAATAGCACTCTTTCAATTCTTCATTCCAAATAGCTGTTCGACCTATGTCTCCACCTTCACATACAAGTAAATCTCCTTTTTTTAATAAAAGAGATTCCCTATCTTTATCTGGAATATCCATCTCATCAACTCTCTTTAAATCTAAACGACCCCAAAAAACATTAGAAGTCCTAAGAAATGGTTTTAAGTACATTCCAGTTTGATTCTTTGATGAAAGAGATTTCCCCTGTTTCAAGTCAAATAGATCATCAATTATACAGACTGACCAATTAGCTGGTATCTCTCCTATCTCTGTTTGTTTAAATGCAAATGAATGTTCAGTTTTAGATATCTTTTTACTGGATTCCCGCTTTCGTGGGACGGGAAGGCAACGACTTGCCTTCCCGTTTACAGGACTGGTTCCCCGCTTTCGCGGGGATGACAGTGGGTGAGAGGACGACTGTGGAGAGGACTTCTGTTTTGAAATTGATTTTTGTCTCATAGATGGTAAATATTCTTTAATGTATCTTTTATCCTTCTTGTTTTTTCCCTTTAGAAATACAACATAATTAGATTTAATTTCCTTATGAAAACTTTTAGGAAGTACAGCCCAATCTCTAGCTTCCACCAAAAAAGGTATATTGGAATCTGTAAAGGCTTCTTTTAGTTCATATAGTTTTGAAGATGGAATTGGGATCAAATCCGGCGAGCGTAATACTAAATCCAAATCACTGCCCGGATGGCTTTTGCCACTGACTCGACTACCGTAAGCCCAAACCTCTACACCAGATAAGTATTTTTGTAAAATAGCCTCTACTTGCTTTTTATGTCTGGATAATAAATCTATCTTTTTAATCATTAACTTTACTGCTCCGAAGAAGACTTAACACTTCTTTGGCATCTATAATAAACTTAGGGAGTAGTTTTAAAGTTTGTTCAGCAAAATTTTTGCCATAGTCGTGTGCCGTGCTATTACGATTATCTCTGTAGATGAGCCATCTCTCACCACTTTCCATACTGATAAGGCCATGCTTGGCAGCGTAGCGAAAAATATCTTTAAAAGTGAGTTCATCAACAGCTTTGTTTGATGCAAAAAAAACTCGCAGACGCTTTTTCAATAGCTTTCCACATTGTTCCAATATAACTTCAAATTCTTTTATACAAGCCGATCGAAAAATGTCATAAAGAACACTCTCAGGTTGATGTTCTTGCATGTACTTATATCCATCTTCTAATACTTTAATACAGTGACTCAAATGATCTACATTAATCCTGGATTGCATTTTCTGTTTTTTATTCATATCTTTACATTCCCATTATTTCTATTACTCTTGAACCCTCGCGTTGAACTGTTGCAAAATTTGCAACAGTTCGATAGATTCATTTTTCTAAGTTTGCTCCCTAAACTGAGGTTCTAATTTTTTAAAAATACGGGACAGTTCTCTATCCGCTTTTTTTTCCTCTTCTTGTATGGTTTTTAAGTCTGATAAAATTTGAGTGATAGGACGATAAGTAACTTCTTCCGAAAGACTGACATACCTTGAAGGTGAAAGATTATAATCATTTTTAGCCGCTTCCTCTTTTGTTATAATCTTTAAAAAGCGATCTATTTCCTGCCCCTCAATAAAAGCATTAGCTATTTTATTAATTCCTTCCTCTGAAATATGATTTTTTGGTTTTCCCTTGTAAAATTCCTGACTGGCATTTAAAAGAATGATCTTATTTTTTCTTTTCTCCATCTTCCTTTTATTAAGAAAAATAATAATTCCAGCAGAAGAAGTATTATAAAAAAGATTATCCGGCAGGAGTATAACCCCCTCAATAAGATCGTTATCCACGAACCATTTTCTGATTTTCCTCTCTTTATCTTCATGCTGGCTTCCACTACCACGAGTAACTGCCCCTGTGTCCAATACTACAGCCGCCCTTCCATCTTCTTTTAAACAAGCTAAAGTATGCTGAAGCCAAGCCCAATCTGCTTTACTGGAAGTAATTCCACCTTGGGCTTCAAAACGATCAAACGGATCATTTTCATAAAAAGAGTTGTCAATGGGCTGATTCCACATAGGATTAGCAAGAATAATATCAAATTTCTTCAATCTGCCAGAAGGGTCCCTGAACTTAGGGTTTTCCATAGAGTTACCAAGTTGTACTTCTCCCTCCATGTCATGAATAATCCTGTTCATACAGGCAATAGCAAAGCTTCGGCTATTTAATTCCTGACCATACAAGCTAAGTGGAGTTTTATTTAAAGGATCTATTTTTTTTAAAACCAGTTGAAGTTTAATGAGCAAACCAAAAGAACCACAAGCATAATCATAAGCTGTCTCTCCCCCCATAGGCTGCCTAATTTTAGCCATAATAAAGCCCACCTCTCTAGGAGTGAAAAACTCCCCAGAACTTTGCCCCTGCCCTTCTGCAAATTTTCTTAAAAGATACTCATAAGAACGCCCTAAAAAATCAGGCTCTACATCATTAAGCCCTAAACGATATTTTGAAAAAGTCTGAATGACTCCCCTTAAAGCAGAATCACTTATTTCCCTTTCCCCTCCTCTTGTTTCATTGTAATCCACAACATCAATCACTCCCCTTAAGTTTTTATCAGGATTAGACTTCACGATAGTTCTCATTGTTAAAGTCAACTGTTCTCCTAAAGAGTTAGGTCGTTCAGCTTCTGGCCATTTAAAATCTTCACGGCCACTGACAACAGACCATCTGGCTGAAGGTGGAAGATAAAAACGAACAAGTGAGTGGTCCAGTTCCAGCATTTTCAATGCTTGCTTTTCACTACCAAATTTTTGCACAAGTCGTCTCACTTCATCATCAAAAACATCAGACAGCCGCTTAATAAATAAAAGAGGCAAAATATAATCTTTAAACTTAGGAGCGTCTTTTTCACCCCTAATTTTACAAGCGGCTTGCCACAACATTTGTTCCATAGAGCTATTATCTAAAACACCTATCTCTGGACTACCACCACGATTTTTTGCACGCGCAACATTTCTTTTTTGTTTTTGAGGTATCACATCTTCACTCTGAGCTGTTTCATAAAGCCTATGAATTGTCTCCATTACAGTCTTTCTCGGAGCAGAATGACCATTCTCCCACCGATTCACTGTAGCAAAAGAAACCCCTAGTTTTTCCGCCAGCTCTTCCTGTGAAAGTGACAAATTTTGCCTTATTTGTAGTATTTTACGAGCCAAATTACTGGACATTTTTGCTCCTCAAGTCTAAAATAGCCATATTATTTTAGCTCTGTCAAAAAATAAATGCTATAAAATGTTATAAAAACAGCAAAAAAAAATGATATTTTAAGGACTTTAAAAGTAAGTCTTATAGAGTATAAATCATTAGAGATCATAATCTGTAGTTTATTATTTTAGGTTTTTGTCAATTATAGAAAAATACTGAAAAAATCAATAAAGACTAAAATTATAGTGATTTTTTCCATTAGATTTTTTAGAATAGAATATCGGGAAGAAAGAGGGATAAAGAGGAAGGCAGATTCAGATAGTAAAGTTAAAAGCACTTAAGCATGAAAATAGAAACAAAAGAGGGATAAATGAAAACGCATTCCGGTGCAAAAAAAAGGTTTCGTCTTACAGCTAGTGGTAAAGTGAAGAGGAAAAAACGTAATGTTCGTCATTTGTTGGTGAACAAGTCCTCAAAAAGAAAACGGCAACTGGGTAAAACAACCTATGTCTCCTCTTCTTTTGAGTTGGAAGTAAAAAAAATGTTAGGAGTCAGTTAAAGGCTGCAATAAATAAAGGGATATTATTATGAGAGTAAAAACAGGTAATGTGAGAAGAAAGCGGCACAAAAAAATTTTAAAAAGAGCTAAGGGGTTTTATTCTTCCAACAGCCGTTGTTTTACGGTGGCCGTAGAAAAGAGTGATAGGGCTTTAGCGTATCAATATAGAGATCGTCGTCGCTTTAAGAGAGAAATACGCAAATTGTGGAATCAGAGAATTAATTCTGCTGCGCGCTTAAATGGTTTAAATTACTCTACTTTTATGGGACTGTTAAAAAAACATGATATTTCTTTAAATCGAAAAATACTAGCTGATATGGCTGTACGGGATGGAGCGGGCTTTTCCCTTCTTGTTAAAAAGGTTTATACACCCCAGGAGTCTGATACTAAATTGGTATAAGAGGCCCTTTTTAGAAAGGAAATGACCAGAAAACCCTCTGCCCTCGCCTCCGTCTTTTGTGAGCTGCGCGAGAAACCCGTCTTCGCAAAAACGAAGATCAAACCAGACTAACATATCATTAACAACAATGGGTAATGCTTGCCCTATTTGATATAAGAAATATAATGATGGCTGAAAGAATTGGTTTTTATTATTTGGTATATGTGCTTTGAAAAAAAACAGATTCAAGAATACAGACTCTATTTCTGATTTTATTTGCCGCAAAAAAGATCATATTTCCTTGTCACTAAAAGAAGAAAATGAAGCTCTTGGTTTTAGTGGCTTCTCTTTAATCCAGCTTGTTCATTCTGCTTTACCAGAAATGGACTTTTCGGAAGTGGATATTTCTACTCATTTTTTTGAAAAAAAATTGGCCACCCCTTTTGTGGTTACAGGCATGACAGGAGGCTGGGAGGGGTCTTTGGAGATTAATAAAAGAATAGCGCGACTTTGTGAGAAAAAAGGATGGATCATGGGAGCAGGGTCTCAAAGAAGACAAATATCTGATTCGGATGCAGGACGGGAGTGGCAGGAAATAAGTAAGGAGTGCCCTCATTTAACTTTAATTGGAAATATTGGTCTTTCTCAACTGATTCAAATGAAGTTATCTAAAATGGAAGAATTGGTGTCTTCTTTAAAAGCTTCGGCTATGGTTGTGCACACCAATCCCCTACAGGAAGCCCTTCAACTGGAAGGAACACCTCAATTTAAAGGAGGTTTAAATGCGCTGTGTGATTTATGCAAAAACCTGTCTGTTCCGGTTATTTTAAAGGAAACAGGCTGTGGTTTTTCACAAAATCAATTGCAGGATTTATCAGGAATAGGTCTTTTTGCGGTGGATTTAAGTGGATACGGAGGTACACATTGGGGAAGGATTGAAGGAAATCGGATTGATAAAAAACACTTTCTTTATGGAATAGCCGAGACTTTTAAAGACTGGGGTATTTCTACTGTGGATTCTTTGCTTTTTGCAAAGAAAGTAAATAAGGATTATGAAATATGGGCCTCTGGCGGTGTTCGTAACGGCTGTGATGCTGCTAAAGCTTTGGCTTTAGGAGCTAATCGGGTCGGGGTAGCTCGCCCTATTATTCAATCTGCTTTAAAAGGGGTTGTCACTTTGGAGCAAACCATGTCTCGTTTGGAGTATGAACTTAGAGTGGCTTTGTTTTGTTCTGGATGTAAAAGTATAGAAGCTATAAAAAAACATAAGAATATATGGAAGTGGAAAAACAGTTTATTTAATGGATAATACTAATGGTAAATTCTTCAAATAAACAATCTACTGAAAGTGCGAAATCTAGTATAGACAAAAAAAGAAAATGTCTTTTTAAAGGATTTTCTCGTCTCACCCTGGCGGAAAGATTTTCTCGCTTAATAGAAATGGGAGCTTTAACTCAAAAAGATGTCCGGTATTTAAAATCAGGTGGGATAAAAAAAACCGAACTCGCGGAAAAGTTTATAGAAAATGTTATCGGGTATTTTCAGATTCCTCTAGGGGTGGCCACTAATTTCTGCATTGATGGAAAAAGAATGGTTATTCCTATGGCCGTAGAAGAGACTTCTATTATTGCGGCAGCCAGTAAAACAGCTCGTTGGATTAATGAATATGGTTCCATTAACACTTCTATTAAAGGCTCTGGTGTGATTGGCCAGATTCAAATCAGTCAGGTTCAAAATCTTGAAAATTTAAAAAAAGTCATTTTAGAAAACGAACGGGATTGGATAAAAAAAGTGCATCAAGAGGTAATTCCTTCTATGTATAAAAGAGGAGGAGGGATTAAAGGTTTTAAAGTGCGAACTCTTCCCTCTGGTGGAGAAGAGGATAAGACTCAGGAAAAAATGGCAGTTATCCATGTTATTGTAGATACTTGTAATGCTATGGGAGCCAATATTGTCAACCAGGTTTGTGAATATTTGCGCACTTTGATTGAAAGCCACACAAATGAAAAAGTGTCTGTTTGTATCGTTTCTAACTTATCAGATAGTTGTTTAACAAGCGCGGAAATTGTGATGTCAGGGCTGGACCCACAGTTAATGGAAAAAATTGAAAAAGCATCCTTATTTGCGGAAAAAGATCCTTACCGTGCAGCTACTAGTAATAAAGGGGTTATGAACGGTATTGATGCTGTTTTAATAGCCACAGGAAATGATTGGAGAGCTGTATCTGCTGGTGTGCATGCTTACTCCGCTCGGGGAGGACAATATCAATCTATTACTCGTTGGCGGGTAAAAAAAGATCAGCTGTATGGTTACTTCTCAGCCCCCCTGATGGTGGGTACGGTGGGAGGAATGACCCGCTTGCATCCTACTTCTAAAATATGTTTGAAAATGTTAGGGATCAAAGAAGCTAGCCAGCTATCCCGTATTTGTGCAGCAGTGGGCTTAGTTCAAAATTTGGGTGCTTTACGTGCCCTTACTACGGTCGGTATTATTGAGGGACATATGAAACTGCATATTCAAAATCTCACTTTAGGGGCAGGGGCAAAAGGTTGGGAGATTCCTGTCATTCAAAAGCATTTAGAAATTATCTTTGGATTTAAAAATCGTATTTCTCTTTCTCAAGCTGTGGAAGCCCTTAAAGCACTCAGAAAAAAGACAGCTAATCCTATGGAAACTCTTAAAAAAATAAGAGAAAAACACCAAAAACAAGCTTTAGCTACTTTAAAAAAAATTAAAGCTAAACATGAAAAATGGATAGATAAATAATATACCTGTCCGGTATAGAAATTGTGTCCTTCAGAATCTTTCTCTTCCTTGGAAGAAAAAAAGAGATGACTGGAAAACCATATCCTCGCGGAAGCGGGGATCAAACTGGATTAGTATATAAATGGAAACAACAAGGACAATACCGATTGTGTTTGAAAATCCCGGATTTAAAGCCCCCTCTGCTAAGAGAAAAGAACCTAAAAGTACGGAAAAACCTGTCCTCGTGAAAACAGGGATAATACCCGATGGGTATATTTCTTTTCCTGGTAAAACTTTTCTCATCGGTGAGTATGCTGTGTTAGAAGGGGCTCCAGCGATTTTGGTTAATACGAAACCACGCTTTGTGTTTTCTTTTCAGTTAAAAAAAAAGGATGAAGTTTTTTCTGGATCCGATATGGAACACTCTCCTTCGTCCGTCAAAGAAAACACAACACATATATATCACCCTCGCAGCCCAGCGGGACAGTGGCTTAAGTTGCACCCGGAAATAAGGCAATTTTATGATATCAATTCACAAGATCCTTATTGTGGAAAAGGGGGTTTTGGTTTTTCCAGTGCTCAATTTAGCTTTGTATATTTACTGAGTCAAATGAGAGAAGGGAAAATGCCATCAAAGGATAATGTATTATCTATTTGGAATATGTATAGAAGTTTAAAATTTGATGGTTTAACTCCTTCCGGGGCGGACCTGGTTTCTCAATGGGTAGGTGATGTGTGCTTATTTTCTTCTGATCCTTTTAGTGTATGTTCTGTCGCTTGGCCTTTTACGGAATTGGATTTTTTTCTTATTCACACGGGAAGAAAATTAGATACATGGGAGCACTTGAATGATCTTTCTAAAAGGAGTTTTTCAAGACTTTCTAATTTGGCTGAAAAAGCTATGGTTAATATAAACAACTGTGATAAAGAGGGATTTATTTCTACTGTGGATGAATACGCTTTATGTTTAGAGAAGGAGGGTTTGGTTCATAAAAAAACTCTCCTGTTTTTGAAAAAAATTAAAAAATTAAAAAATATTATAACGGCTAAAGGTTGTGGCGCTATGGGTGCGGAGGTCGTTGCCCTGTTTTTTGATTCAAAGAATAAGGAAACTATACGTTCTTTTTTAAGTAAAGAGGATGTGATAGCGCACTCCGGTGATTTAACTTGTGGCATGCTTGTTCATAATGCTTGTTCATAATTACACTAATGGAGCTTGATATATGCAAACTCTATAACGGATCGGTATCAAAATGTCTTTTTTGAACATAGTATATTTATCTATTCAGGAAAACAGTTTGCCGGTGGAGGGTCCAAGGACCTTGGCTTTCTACCAAGAAAGACAAGGGCCGTCCCGATAAAGGCAAGTCTGTTTTCCTGAATAGACACATTTATTCATTAGCTTTATACTAATCATGTCTGATCCCCGCTCCCGCAGGGACAGGGTTTTGTGGTTTCTATAAGCTCTTTCCCAAGGGTAAATGGAGCTTGATATATGCAAAATCTATAACGGATCGGTATAAAGGAGGATTTTATTCATGTATTGGGAAGCCTTGGCACCTTCTAATTTAGCTTTAATTAAATATGCGGGAAAAAAAGATAAAAACAACTTACCGCTTAACTCTTCACTTTCTTATACTTTAGATCATTTAACCACTAAAGTAAGGGTGACCCCTATAGAAGATGAAAAAGACAAATGGAGAGTACTGGAAAGTAAAGGCAGTTTTTCTCTGACCCTTTCCTCTTCAGCTATAGAAAGGTTTTTACGGTTTTTTCAATTTTTAAAAAAAGCGTTTAAGGTACCTGGTGCTTATCTGATACAATCAGCTAATTGTTTTCCCGCTTCTATTGGAGCGGCCAGTTCCGCTTCTAGTTTTTGCGCTCTTACGCAAGCGACATATCAAATGGCTCTATCTCGTTCATCAAACCCCTCTCAGGTGGAGGAACTAACATCTTCGTGTTTGTCTGTATTCAGCCGTCATGGTTCTGGCTCTTCCTGTCGTTCTTTTTTTCGTCCCTGGGCTATTTGGGATCAAGAAGGAGAAGGGGCTAGAGCCATAGAGACTCCTTTTCCTTATTTAATCCACCAACTACTGGTAGTGGATTTAGAGCACAAAGGAGTTTCCTCTTCCTTGGCGCATGAAAAAATTATAAGGACGACGGCTTTTAAGGGTAGGATAGATAGAGCGCAGAAAAGGCTCTCTTCTCTTTTATCCGCTTTAAATGAGCGGAACTGGGCACGATGTTTTGAAATTACATGGGATGAATTTCAGGATCTTCATCATCTTTATGAAGCGGCAGGTATTTTTTATAGAAACGAAAAAAGTTATAAAATTCTTGATATAATAAAAGCTTTTTGGGAGACAGAAAAAGATGGCCCTTTAGTAACAATGGACGCTGGATCTTCTATACATTTGCTCTATCGCCCGGATCAAACAACAGCTGTTGGCCGTTTATATTCTCTTGTAGAGGGATTGGTCAAGTTGGAGATAAGCTCAGGAAAATATACTGATTCAGTTTGATCCTTAAGAAAAGCTAGCTCTTGCTCTCTGCTGAGGAGATGTTTTTTGATTTTTTAGATAAATAATAAGGTAGTGACTTTCTTCAAGGGAGAAGATAGGATGTCAAAGGTTCGGACATGCGTTTTGCCACAGAGCCGTTATCTCCGCAAAAGCGAGGTTCGGGTGCTCTGTGTTCAAGCTTGTCCTCGTGAAAACGGGGAGCCAAACTCACTTTGACATCCTATCTTCTCCCTTGAAGGGATATCATTGATATGAACCAGATGGAAGAAAAAAAGAAAAGACAAAAAAAGGAGGAACTTACTTTATGAAAAGAATGATTTATGGAAGTCTCGTTTTTCTTTTACTTACCGGCTGTTCTACCAACTTTCGTTATTTGCAGCATGTGTCTTACCATCAGATGGGGTTATTAATAAAGAGAACTTCTATTAAAAAAGCCTTGGAAAAATACTCTTTTAACGAAGAACAAAAAAAGAAATTGCAACTTGTTTCAGAGATAAAGACTTTTACTCGTGAGAAGTTAAAATTGAATATAGATAGAGGTCTTTATTCTTCTTATGTGCATTTAGAACGACCTTATGTCAGTTATTTACTGAGAGTTTCTCCTGTATATGAGTTGACAGCTTACAAGTGGGATTTTCCTATAGTTGGTTCTATGCCTTATAAAGGTTTCTTTGATAAGGATAAAACGAAAAAAGCAGCGGCTTCTTTTCCAGAAGAGGAATATGATGTGTCCATCAGGGGTGTAAGAGCTTATAGCACTTTAGGCTGGTTTAATGATCCTGTTCTTTCCACTATGCTCTTTTACAAAGAGACAGATTTTGTCGTTATGGTTTTTCATGAATTAATGCATACTGTGTTATTTTTTAAAAACCATGTGGATTTTAATGAAAGATTTGCAGAGTTTGTAGGGAGACAAGCCGCTTTATTATTTTATACGAATAAAGAAGGCCCGGAATCGGAGACAGTGCAGAAAATGCTTTTGGAGTGGGAAGATGAATTACTGTTTTCCTCTTTTATGGTATCAGAGTATGAAATGTTAGATAAATGGTATAAAGAACATAAAGGGGAAATCAATAGGGAAAGGAAACAAAATCGGTTACAGGAAATCCAAGAACGTTTCCGTGTGGAAATCCAGGTTAATTTGAAAACCAATCGTTATTACTATTTTTCAAATCAGGAGTTAAATAACGCTCAGCTACTTTCTTATCGCTCTTATAATTACAATATGGCGGAGTTTGAAAAACTATTTGATTCTTCTCTTGTTAATAGGGATATAAAAGCCTTTGTTGAATATTGTGCTCAATTTAAAAAGGAGAAGGATCCAGAAGCAGCCATCAGTCAGGCTATCGTCAACTTGGAATAAAAAATAAAGCTTTTAAAGTACCAAAACTATAAGCCTTGAGGTAAGGGTCTTTCCCTAGGGCCGGTATATTCACATAAAGGTCTAATAATGCGATTGTTTTTTCTTTGTTCCATAATGTGAGCAACCCATCCGGAGATACGGCTCATTACAAACAAGGGGGTGAACATATCTATATCAAATCCCATCATATAATAAGCCGGACCAGCCGGAAAATCCAGGTTAGGGTAGATTTGCTTCTGCTCCAACATGGTATCTCGTAAAATATTATACATCTCAATCCACTTTGTGTTGTGAGTAACCTCCGCCATGGTTTTGGCGCAAGCAAACATTTGAGGAACCCGTGAGTCTCCTTTTTTATAAACTCTATGACCAAAACCCATGATTTTTCTTTTTTCTTTTAAAGCTTTCAGCATCCATTCTTTAGCTTTCTCCGGCTCCCCTATTTCTTTCATCATATACATTACTTGTTCATTGGCTCCTCCATGAAGCGGGCCTTTTAAAGAACCAATAGCTCCTACTACAGCCGAGTAAATATCTGAAGTAGTGGAAGTAATCACTCGGGCAGTAAAAGTGGAGGCGTTAAAACCATGTTCAGCATATAAAATTAAAGAAGACGAAAAGGCAGATAAAACTTCTTTTTGAGGTATTTTATCAAAATATAAGTGGAAGAAATTTTCTACAAAAGGCTGATCCTGGCTGTGTTCAATGACGGGAAGTTTTTTCCTAAAACGGTTATGAGCCGCCATCCACAAAGGAATATTGGCTAATAAATAAATAGCTTTTTTCTCCAATATAGCATCACTATCATCCCAATGGGATTCCTCTAAGGCCCCAGCCATAGAGATGGCTGTTCTCAATACATCCATAGGATGTCCTTGGGCACACTCTTTTATTGTATTCAAGATACGCTTATCTGTTTTTCTGGCTTGTTTTTCCTGATTTATAAATTTACTTAAAGCCTCTTTAGAAGGAAGCTCCCCTTTCCATAATAAATACACCACAGCTAAAAAAGAGGAGTTCTTGGCCAGCTCTTCAGCAGAGTAGCCCCTATATATAAGAGAACTTTTTTCTGGTATCACTTTCGAAATAGCACTTTCATCTGCAATAACACCTTCCAGCCCTTTTTTTGCTTTCATTATTTAAAGCTCCTTTTGTTATACCCTTTGGATATTATCCCTGTTTTCACGGGGACAGGTTTTTTCGTAATTTTACGACCCATAAAAACGATATTCATTCAGAAAAACAGCTTTGCCTCTATACGGAACTTTGCTTCTCGGGACGGCCCTTGTCTCTCTTGGTGAAAAGCCAAGGGCCTTGGACCCTCCACCGGCAAACTGTTTTCCTGAATAGACTGTTATTCCCGTAAAAACACTTTAGTGGCTTGCAGTTCCGCGAAAGTGAAAATCCAGTCCTATAAACGGAAAGGCAAATCGTTGCCTTCACGGAACCAGAATCCGCGAGGATCAAATAAAATCAATATATCTTTTTATCCCATTTAGCATACTCATCGTATTCGAGAAGATGATAAAGCTCTTTTCGTGTCAGCATTTCATCCAGTAATTCTTTTTGATGTCCTTCAGTATGGAGTTTTTTTAATCCTTTTGCAACCGCTTTTAAGGCTAATCTCCATGATGTTACAGGGTAGAGTACAATATTGTACCCCATCTGCTGAAATGCTGTTGCGGATAGGAGTTCTGATTTTCCAAATTCAGTCATATTGGCTATTAGTGGAACTTTCAAAGATTGTCTTAACTGTTGAAATTCTTCTTTTGTTTCCAAAGCTTCCGGGAAAATAGCCTCTGCGCCAGCTTCTACATAAGCTTTTGCTCTTTTAATAGCCGCTTCTACTCCCTCCACCCCTCTGGCGTCTGTACGAGCGGCTATAAGAAAAGAAGAGTCTGTTTTAGCCTTTAAAGCCACTTCTATTTTTTTTTGCATTTCTTTAATATTGATGAGTTTTTTATTATTCAAATGTCCACACCTTTTAGGGCTTTTTTGATCTTCTATATGCAAACCACAGAAACCAGCCTGCTCCAATTTTTGAACTGTTCTAGCTACATTCAAAGTCCCCCCAAAACCTGTATCCGCATCTACTAGCCCGGGAAGAGTCTGATTCTGAACTAAAGAAGAACCGCGCCCTGCTAGTTCAGATAAAGTTATCAGTTCTATATCTGGTACCGCTAAATCACTGGAGATAACAGCTCCAGAGACATAAATACCTTCAAAACCCTGCCTTTCTATTAGACAGGATATTAAAGGAGAAAAAGAGCCTACGAATCGTAGTGTTTTTTCACTTTTTAAATCTTCTCTGAATTGTCGTCTTTTTTTACCTAGATCAGGAATAGAAAATACCATAACTTTTATACCAATTGATTTTATTGTTTATTTTTTATAAATATACTGTGTGTTTCACAATAAAATCCTTTTATAATAAGGACAGCTTTTCAGGAGCAAATAAAAGGTAAAAGTGAGTTAGGCCCTTGAGCACAAAGGTAGCTGAAAGCCAGCTCTGTGGCAAAACGCATGTTTGAATTTTTTACTTTTTATTTGCTCCTGAAAAGCTTGTAACTTTATCATATAAAAAATGCAAAATTCAAATACGATTGTTATAAAATAAGGCAGAAAGTTTTTTTTCTTCTAAAGCAGATATAAATTTTAAAAAACCTTCTGCTTGTTGACCAAGTAGGTCCCTTATTTCTTGGTCTTTGATAGTCCCATCACATAAAAGCTCAGAGACATTTTGTAAAAAAACCCTTTGAGGATAAATAAACGCGTTTCTGTAGCCCATAATTTGTTGCATTTGCTCTACGGCCCTTAAACCTCCAAAACGCCCCCCTAGACCCACAAAGGCAATAGGGCGATATTCAAAAGTTTCAGGATAACTCCAGTGGTCTATAAAAAACTTAAAAATGCCAGGAAAAGAGCCATTATATTCAGGACAAACAATAGTAAAGGCAGAGGAGTTATTAAGTTTGGAAATAAGCTTATTAATATCCGCAGGAAGTTGTTCAGAGTAGGGATTTTTAAGTAATATCTGAAAAGGCACTTCTTTTAAAGATATAATTTCCGTAGGGTAATTTAATTTTTTGTATATGGATTGCAAAATACCAGCTACAATAAGACTATTAGCTCCAGGGCGGTTGGTAGCAGAAATAATATACTTCACAAGCCATGTCCTTTTCTTTTGATTCTATCTAAGCATTTTACTTTTACAAGTCCATTGATTTGTTTAAATTATATATCTTAAAGTTTTGGGATACGTATTGTGTTTAGCCAGTTCTGAAAAAATCCCAACAATTTAATTTATATTTCTGTTATTTTAAAGAAGTAATCTTAGCAAGAAAAAACTTCTTTTATTCAAACTTTTTCAGAACCGACTATTTAGGATTTTTAATTGTTTTTTTGTTCTTTCCTACAGCTACCTGATTTTAAAGGTTCACACAAACCAGCCTTATAGTAGTAATGATAAAACTCTTGGGATTTAAAAGCTCACCAGCTGGATTTAGTGACACCAGGGATTTTACCCTCGTGGGCTAATTGACGAAACATAAGACGGGAAAGACCAAAGCGTCGCAAATTCCCTCTGGGTCGGCCAGAAATACTACAGCGACGAACGACACGAGATAAAGAGCTGCTCCTTGGCAACTTTTGTAAAGCTACTGCGGCGGAGTGTCTTTCTTCTGCAGACAGTTTAAGGTTGGACACTTTTTTACGTAATTCCGAGCGAAAGCTTACATATTTTAGTGCTTTTTCTTTTCTTTTGTTGTTTTTTACAATAGAACTTTTTTTTGCCATTTTTTCCCTCAAGGTAGGTATTTTATAGTATATTTTATTTTTTAAAGCAATTTTTTACTTTATTTATTATGTTAGATTAGCAAAAAATCTTTCTTCTTAAAAGACATTAAAAACACCCTGCTTAAATTACCTGGAATCTTAAAATACAAGAAATTACTTAAATTTTTTATTATATCTATTTAAAATTATTCAATAATGTTTAATACGGTAGTGACCTTCTATGAGCCTCTTGAATTTTTCCCGCGGCTGCTCTCCAAACCAAAGAGGTGCATTAAATAAATAAAGCTCCATTGCAAACCCATATAAAGAGTAAGCCCGTGTCTCAAAATCATTAAACCTCTTTAAAGAGGCTATTTTTCCATTTTTCATATAAGAGACCAAATCTTTATCAAAATTTCTTCTCAAAAATTGATCCTGTGCCCAATAAGCGGATGCTTCAAAAAGAGTGACATTCATATTATCAATTTTTTTCATTTTTTCATAACAACAAGATTTTTGAAAATAATGAAACATTTCATGTGCAAGTAGGGATCGTAACCATTCCTCGCTATGCTCCCAGTAAATTGTTTTCATAGGAAATAAAACTATAATTTTGTTTTCCACTGTGTGCATGGTGAAAATCCCAGCTAAATCTTCGTCAGAGGCTTTGACCCAATCAAGTTCTTTCCAAGTATTAACAAACTGCACAGAATGTAATGGAATACGACTATTCATAAGGATGGTCTGTAAAAACAGAAGTAAACCAAGTACACATGTCATCATAAGTTTCTTTCACTAATGAAAACATCTCTTGAGGCTCGACTTCAGCGGTAAACTCACAAGTTCTATTTTCAGTTGATACAATTTTGTAGTTTCTATAAGGAGAATTTTTTTTTAAGGATACATACCTAGGTCCCGAAGAAGGTACGGAATTCTCAGAAGGATGGTCTTCAGGGTAAAGAAGTACAGCATTTACATTTAAGCAAACAAGGAAAAAAAGAAAAAAGTTAATAACAAAACGACTTAAAATTTTCAAAAATAACATCATTATATCCCTCCCTTCTACAATGGCTATTAAACAGAGCACCACTTCTTTAGCTGTGAGAATCTATAACTTCGGCTACGATTAAACTTTGCCATTATTTTTTTGTGAGTATATTGATTTTTTATAGAAATACAACGATTTAAAAATGTAACAGGTACTTTTGGTACTAAGAGTTATGTTGATCTTGTTTGATTCCCGTTTCCACGCAAAAACTTGATCTTCCTAAAAGAATATGATTGTTATTAATACGAACGGTCTAAATGACAATACAAAGCAGGCGATGCTGAAGCTTCCTTGCTTCTATACGAAGCCCCCCTACTCCTCTACAAAGCGTCCTGCTTTTTTCATCGCCTATTTATAAGCTATTATATTAAATACTATAGAGTGAAATTTTTTTACTACTAAATTTAACATATTCTTGACTTTTTACATTTTTCCTAAGTTAGTAAAATATTATAAATTATATTAATAATTTTATTTAACTATTTAAAATTACTTGAATAATATATAATGTTATATACTTTTATAAAAAACCTTAATTAAAAAACCTATGCACTTTTGTTTGAGATAGTATAAAAAATACTTATATATTATTGGTAAGTGCTCCCTATTTAGTCGGTTCTGAAAAAGTTTTCTTATTCAAAATTTTGCGGGAGAGAGGGAAAAATGAGTTCGGCAAGGAGTACATGACTAGTTGTTATCTTCCCATTCCGCGAAAGCAGGAATTTAGTTGAACTATTTTTTTTAAACTTATATAAATTTTATAAAAATATTTATTGGGATATAGCTCAGTTGGTTAGAGTGCTACCTTGACATGGTAGAGGTCAGCGGTTCAAATCCGCTTATCCCAACCATCTACTTTCTAACTTTTTCATCAATGGAATCCATCATATTTTCAAAAGGCTTCTCCCACGATTCATCTGGAAGCGGAAGCTCTAAGGGGGCTTTATGGGTGTTCCTTTTAGTGAAAGTTTCCTTTATACAATTTTTGATTTTCTCATTGGAAAACTGTTCAAATTTAAAAATCAAGAATAAATCAACTAAGTCTTTGACTCTGGAATTGGATACATCTCGGGGAAGTGTTAAAGCGTGTATTTTTTCAGCTATATGATGCTCAATAGGGATAGCCTTTACTTTAAAACTCTCCAAACCCAGTTCTTTTAAATGGCTTGATAACTGGAGAGTATCTTGTGGCTCTATCCATGCATCCCCAATACCAATATCTATTAAAAATTTACTAAATGTTCTACCATCAATCGTCGCTTCAACATGAAATCTAGTTCCCCCATAAGGAGCATTATCCAAAGATAAAACGGGCTGAGAAATTTTAAATTCAAAGTAACCTCCAAGGTCTATTTGAGATTTCTCTAAAAGCAGTTCTCTCAAGGCAGATGATTTTTCCTCTTTTTTGGAATGAATCCATTTCATATCCTTCATAGCTAAATCAACATCTTTTGTCGCTCTGGATTTTTTTAATCTTAATTCCAAAGCATGTCCTCCTTTTAATACCCAGGAGATACTGTCATCTAAGAACAACCTTGCTAGAAACTGAGCATAAGCCACTTGACGATAAAGTCTTTGAACATCCTGATCTGTTTTTTGACTTATTTCATTCAGCTTGCTTTTTACAGCCATGCGAAAATTAGCTGCACTTTTATATTTATCTACAGGTTTCAAAGAGCATACCTCGCCAGTTCAGGATTTTTTTTGAGATCGGACTTTCTAATAAAACCTTTTTCTAGTGCTTCTTTCACAGCCTGTTCCATAAGGTTTTCAGACAGAGATTCCTCTTCATATATGTCCAGTAGTGTTCTCAAAGGTGTTGTAACCGGTAGTCCTTTAAATTGTTTGACATCTTTTTTTGACAAGTCTTTTTTGCATACTCTTAGAGTTTTGAAAGGTCTAGATCGCTTTTGAAATGTTTTGGGAACTGTCATTGTGACCTTACTAGGGTTTACATCAGATAGTTCATAAAAACTCAAAGCAGTTTTGTGGGAGAAAGCAGCCAAAGGTTCACTCTTTCCATTGCAACTCCACAACAGCAATTTCCAATAAGAAGTCATTTCATCTACTGGAATATGAGCCAGCCGATAAATACCCCAGCCCTCTTTAATCCAGTTCCCTGATTTAATGTGATAGTGATGATTGCTTCGCGCATATCCACAAGACTCAGCCTGTTTAGCTGTAAAAAGCCCACCTTGTATAGAAGCTATATGATGCAATTTTTTATATGCCTTCATGTTAAAATACCTTAAATTTTAATGTAATTATATATTATTTATATAATATATCGTCAAAATACCTTAAAAATTAATGGACTGCGCCCCAAAAGTTGGACAGATTTTAGTAAGAGTTTAGTATAAAAGGTCTTATTTCCTCCAAAAGCCTGTAAAACAAAGGGTTTCAGGCTAAACTGACCAACTAAAGGAGGAAAAGCAAATGTCCAAAAAACCACGAAGGAAATTTGAAACAGGTTTCAAAAAACAACTAGTAGCCCAGATTGAGTCTGGTCAAATCACTGCCGTTGAAGCCGCACGGACTCACCGTATCAGCCCAACAGTCATCTGCTACTGGAGAAAGCAGTTTCAGACAGGAGAGCTATCTGAAGGTCCAACACGCGGGAAAAAGCTCTTATAAAGGAAATGGAGCAATACAAGAAACTTCTGGCAGAAGCCCACAGAGAGATTGATGTTTTAAAAAAACACCAGGAACTAAGAAGGCAGCATATAAAACTGAATACCTCTGTGATAACCGGTCTAGATTTGCTTCCATCAAAAAAGGATGTAAACAAAATATTCGGATTTCGGATTTTTTATCTCTCAAAAGAGGCTTTAAACCCCCTCTTT
>JAPPLY010000073.1 GCA_028819305.1 Bdellovibrionales bacterium | reverse complement strand
AACTCCAGTTTGGCACTTTATTGAGGCCCATAAAAATGATTTGTTCATTCTAAGGAAGGATTAAAGTATTAACACCTGAATAAAAAGACTTGGAGAAAGTATTTTCTGGAAAACCCATAAAGCCTTTTTCCCAGGGCTTTTCCCAGACAGGGAGACCTTTTTCAAGGTCAGAAATAATTTGATTTGTTATCTCCTGATAAATATCTGTTTTAGTCATGACAAACCTCCCTCTCTTGGTTTAAGTCTTTTAAAATGTCAAAACTAATGACAAGATAAAATCTGCAAATCCCTTCCTCTTCTTTATGTTCTCTTTCAATATCTTTTAAAACCTCTGAGATAGGGGTATCCGTTGCCCATGAGCAAATGATTTCCTGTTTATCCCATAAGATAATTGAGTCATCCGGGTTGTTATAAATTAAGAATAGTTTTTTTGTTTTCATTGGTTTTCCTCCTTGCTCAAACCGAGAGCCATTTTATAAACAAAGTGTTTTCTTACTTCCTTACAAAAGGAGCAGAAAAAATTTTTGTTTTCCCTAAAGGATTTAATCCATTGGGTACTAAGTGATTTTTTAAACATAATGACCTCCATTTATAGTTTGCAGTCCTGCCTGCTTGCTTTCTTGGCCAACCAAAAAAAAGCGAAGGGAGCGCTTTGCAAGAAAAAAATGGGAAGGAACCGATTTTTTTCTTGAGGACAATTTTTTTATTTTTGAATAAAAGAGATTTGTATTAAAAAAGACTTTTTATCTTTGTAAAATCACGAACAAGAGAGAAAAAATTGTCCGGTCAAAGTAAGCGACCGCAGCTTAAAAAAAAATAGAAAAGCAAGCAGACGAGAAAAGAACTCTGCACCTAAAATAATCAAAAAAAGCGCCTCCCTGTGTAGGGAGGCATCCTTATAAATAGGGGGCTTCTTTAATAGATAAAAGGCTTGTTTTGTAGGGAAAAACCCTTAAAATACATAGAAAAAGGCCAAAAAATGAGCAAAATCCACCCCTTCAAGAGACCTCTTCCATGACAGATGAACAAATTAAAACCTTAATACTAACAGGTGAAGGATATCATACAGAGTTCAAACAGACTTTGGAAAAAACTCTTATTGAAGAAGTTTGCGCTTTTGCCAATTCATCAGGCGGTTATATTTTACTGGGCGTAGCTGATGACGGGACAGTTAAAGGTATTGATACAAGCAATCGCAATCGCTCTAAAGTTCAGGATATATTGGGCAAGTTAGAGCCAAAATTAAAAACCACAGTTGAAGTTAAAGAAAGTCTTATCGTTATTCATGTTCCTGAAGGCAATGAAAAGCCCTATGGATGTTCCAGAGGTTTTTTTATGAGAGTCGGAGCTAACTCTCAAAAAATGACCAGAAATGAAATTCTCAATTTTTATAAGAAAGAAGGTCGTATCCGTTTTGGAGAGTTAATCAATGACAAAGCCAATTTTAAAAAAGATTTTGACTCTAAAGCCTTTAAACATTTTTTAAAGCTCTCAAACATCAGCTCAAACATTAAGAGAGAAATACTGTTACAAAACCTTGATTGTCTGACACCGGATAAACAGCTTACAAATTTAGGTGTTTTGTTTTTTGCCAAAGATATAGATTTTATTATGAACTATGCCCGTGTTGATTGTATTCTTTTCAGAGGGACAGAAAAAGTTAAAATTTTAGATAGAAAGCAATATATGGGAAACATTATTGAAAATATTGAAAGCGCTTTAGCTTTTGTTCAAAGACATACAAACTTGGAATATGTTATCACAGGCAAGCCTCGCAGAGAGGAAATTCCCGACTACCCGGAACCGGCTATACGGGAGGCGATTGTCAACGCTGTTTGCCATAGGGATTATTTTATAAAAGAAGTTCCTGTCGTGGTGGAAGTTTTTGCCAACAGAGTGGAAGTCCGAAATCCTGGAGGATTGCCTAAAGGATTTAATCCTAAAAACTTTGGAACACAGAGTTTTCCCCGTAATCTTCTGATTGCCTCCATGTTACACAGAGCAAATTATATAGAGCAGGCAGGAACAGGAATTAACCGGATGAAAACAGCCATAAAAAATCATAAGAAAAAACTGTCCATGAAGATTAAATATGGAGCTGACAATCTTTTCTATAGTGTTATTTTTAAGAAGAAGGAAGAGTTGATAAAAACCAAAAAAGAAATCTCTGAAAAAATTGTAAAATCTACTGATAAAAGTGCAACTCAAGCCCCTTTCGGTGTAAATGCTAATGAGTTTCGGTCTATTTTCGGTGTAAATGTTAATGGGTTTCGGTCTATTTTCGGTGTAAATATCCTTAATGCTGCATGGCTCATTCATAAAAATCCAAATATAAGTGCTCAGGAAATAGCAGAAAAACTATCTGTTACCAAACGCAGTGCTGAGAATTATTTATCCAAACTGAAAGAGGCTAAACATATCAAAAGAATTGGTTCTGATAAAACCGGACATTGGCAGGTGATTAAAAAATGAGAAACTAACTGAAAAGTCCTCCAAAATCAGAAAGATATAAAACCTCCCCCCATTAACTTTTATCCACTAAAGAAACCCCCGAATCTCAAAAATCCGTGTAGCCAAATATGTAGCCATATGTAGCCAACAATGGAAATAATGGGAAATATCCAGAAATAAACATAGCAAAATGGCGATTGCCCGATTGTTTAGGAAATTCAGGAACTTGAAATAACCCGAAATTCCCTGAAATATTTAAACAAAATTTGAAAAGTCTGGAAAACTTCAAAAGCCGTTTAGGCTTTTGAAGTGGTGGAGGTGACAGGGATCGAACCTGCGACCTTCTGAATGCAAATCAGATGCTC
>JAPPLY010000071.1 GCA_028819305.1 Bdellovibrionales bacterium | reverse complement strand
AAGAGTATAAAAAATGATGCTTACTCACTGTCCATTTTTCAGGGACGATCCAGTGGGAGGAAATAATTTTAACAATTTCTTCAAACTGTGATTCTGAGAGACCGTATTTCATTTAACCTTGTTTTATTATTCTGGAGATTCTACTTCTTTTTTTAAATTGTAATATAAATCTCTGACTATATCAAAATAAGTGTTGTTTATAAATTCCAAAACTTCTCTTAAAATTTTAGGGTTATAAATATGAGAGGTTTGATTTCTTTTTTTTAAAGCTTCCATCCACTTTTCAGCATTACTGATCATTTCAGACTGGAAAGCTTGGCGTATTATTTTTTTTGGTGTTTCCAGTTCAGGATGACCTGAGTTTTCTAAATAATCTTTTAGTGTATTGCGCGCAAGCTCTACGGAAATTTCATAACTTTGAATTAATGACATTTGAAAAGCTTCACTATTTGGATTTTTCTCATAATCCTTTTGTCTCCGGCATAAAAGGTGATAAGATTTTTCAAAATTCTCAAATCTCTGTTTCCATCTTTTTTCGTCATTCATAAATTGCTCCTTTATTATGTGTTATTTTCTGCATTTTTCATGTTTTGTCATATTGTATTTCCATTTCTTTTATAACTTTGTCGCGAAAATATTTGCTTAAACTGCTCTTTGTATTTATATCCACTTTTCAGTCATCAAAGAGATTTGAAAGCTCTTGCTCCATATCGTATAACTCAAATAAACCCACATTAGCTTGATTATGAAACTCTACCAATACATCTATATCACTTTTATCATTAAAATCACTTCTCAATATAGAACCAAAAAAAGAGAGTTGACGAATATGATTTTTTTGACAAAATTGAGTTATTTTACCTTTATCAATAGCTAGTTTTTTGATAGTCTTATTTTCTTTTGTCATGACTTTTCTCCTTTATTTTTCATAATCAATGCGGGAAAGATTTTGTAATATGCGTTTATTGAGTACAGTTTCTTCTTTCATCTGTTCTTCTAATTCACTTTTTAATTTATTAAACTTTTCAGAAAAATTAAAATCCTCTTCTACTTCCAGCAAACGGGGTATAAAACTAATCTCCCTTTTTTCCTTCCGCTATCCTAAACTGTCCAAGAAAATACTCAAACACATGACCTAAAACATTAGCACTACGATCTTTATGATAAAAGGGAAAAACCACCTTCGTTTTAAATTTGATTTATCTGGTGCTTAATATTTTTTAACAGGTTTTTCATATCAGGAAGATCCAGCTTTTTATATTCTCGCTTATTTTTTAAAACCTCTCCTAAGATATTTGTAAAATCCCTGTCGTTTAAAATGTTCAATAGTTCTTTTACCTGAAAATCTCTTCCTCTACATTCAAAACACATTTTAACTGCTTTTTTAAGTTTTCGGGTATTGAGTCCTGAATTAATTAAAATATCTATATCAATAAAATCTTTTACTCTAGTGTTTCCTGTTCCGAATCTTACAATGGTTTCTAATTTTTCTGCAAATATAAATTCTGGTGGATACACTCGAAAAGAAATATTACTTATATCTTCAATTATACATAGCTCGCTGGCTTTCACAGATTCTGGTTTTATAGAATCTCCACTACATACATCAATCTTTAAAGATTCTGATTGATGTTTCTTAAATAAAGACCATTCTATAGAAAATCTCTCTCCTCCATAAGGAGTGTCTCTTTTCATTGTATCTCTGCTTAAATTAGAAAATCGAAACCCATCCTTTAAATCAACATTCATTGCTTTTTTGAAAATACTTTCTGTTTTTGAAATACTAATTTTTAATGCTTCTAAGTCTATATCAACTGTAAATCTGGGTTTTTGGTTAGCAGGTTGATACCTTCTTACTAATAAACTACCACCTTTCCAAATATAGTTTTTTCCTTCTTTTAGATGATATAGTCTTAGTAAGAACCGCTCCTGACATAAAAGGGTTTGCATTTGAGGTAGTCTAAAGTGAAACTTATTTTTTAAATCTTCCAGACGATCTCTTATTTCGTGAGCAGTCCACATTTTACAGTACCTCTAAAAGACGAGATACCTTTCCCTTTACACGATAAGAAGAAGCCATTTTTTTTATTTTTCCTATATTAAAAGGTATTTTCCTTTTTCTACTTTCTTCAAGAACAGATAGTACAAAAGAAATTGAATAACCGAACCTAAGCAAATCAACAATGGTTCTTTCCAAAGAGGAAACAGGAATATCTTTTATAGTGTTAACATGCTTCTTATATAGATTATCTTTCATTTGATGAAGCTGTACATCCTGTAATTTTCTTTTTGGAACATTTGAAAGAGGAACAACTAAATGAATGGATTCAGGAGCTTCATCCGTTAGTCCATATATTTTAAGAGCACTTTCCAAGCCTACAATAGCTTGAGGAACAGAGGCTAATTTCTCTTTTAAAAGTGAGTGAGAATCAAAACCAATACTATCCTTAAAAGCATAAACTCCATGGGATAATCTTTTAACCTGGTTTTTTTTTACATAATAAAACAACAGTTGAGGGCTTACTTTATATTTACTTGCTTCTTTAGCAGTAAAAATCTTATTTCCAAACTTACTTCTTAGTAGTTTTAATTTATTGCTTTGTATTTTTCTATTCTTTTTCATATTTTAATTATAGACTTTATTTAAAAAAATACAACCTAAAATTAAAACTTTTTAAATTTTGGAACTTTTGAAGAAAAATGGATGCTCTATAGCAATAGGACAGGCAAAAGAGGCGGCGGGAAATTGTATTTGATATATTGAAAAAATCATAGAAACTCAAGTAATCCATTTTGTCCACACTACATAGGGGATCGGGGTGGTATCAATAGCTAGTTTTTGATAGTCTTATTGTTTTTTTGTCATAACTTTTCTCCTTTATTTTTCATAATCAATCCGGGAAAGATTTTGTAATATACGTTTATTGAGCACTGCTTCTTCTTTCATCTGTTCTTCTAATTGGCTTTTCAGGCTATTAAACCTTTCAGAAAAATCAAAATCCTCTTCTTCTTCCGGCAAACCAACATATCGTCCAGGACTTAAAACATAATCTAATTCTTTGACTTTGTTTACAGATGTAGAACTACAAAAACCGGAAATGTCTTTATAAGTTTTACTTTTTTCTTTCCAATTATGATAAACATCAGCAATTTGCTTAATGTCCTTATCATCCAACACGCGATTTCTGCGATTGATAAGACGGCCAAGATTACGAGCATCCATAAAAAGTATTTCTTCTTTCCTTTTTGTCTTTCCTCTTCTTAAAAACCAAAGAGAGGCAGGAATTTGCGTATTTAAAAAAAGTTTTGCCGGTAAATTAACAATACAATCCACTAAGCCTGCATCTACAAGGTTTTTGCGAATAACATCTTCATTGGATGACTTGGAGGTAAGCGACCCTTTGGCCATCACAAAACCAGCAACACCTTTTGGTGCGAGGTGATACACAAAATGTTGAATCCAAGCATAGTTGGCATTACCTACAGGTGGGACACCATATTTCCAACGACCATCTTTTTTTAATAAGTTACCACTCCAGTTGCTGTCATTAAATGGCGGATTAGCTATTACAAAATCCACTTTAAGATCAGGGTGCTCATTTTTCAAAAAAGAACCTTCATTGTTCCATTTCACTTGCAAACTGCCAATACCCCGAATAGCTAAGTTCATTTTAGCCAACCGCCAAGTTGTTTGATTGCTTTCCTGTCCATAAATGGAAATAGCATTGACTAAGCCTTGATGCTCTTTTATAAACCTCTCAGACTGGACAAACATACCTCCTGTTCCACAACAAGGGTCAAATACCCGACCCTTATATGGTTCCAGCATTTCCACCAACAACTTTACAACAGAAAGTGGAGTGTAAAACTGCCCCCCTTTTTTACCTTCTGCTATCCCAAATTGTCCAAGAAAATACTCAAATACGTGACCCAAAACATCAGCACTCCGATCCTTGGTGGCTTCCATATCAATATTACTGAACTCATCAATTAATTTTCCTAAATTTAAAGGGTCAAGATTCCCTTTAGCATAAACCTTTGGAAGTACATTTTTAAGAGAAGGGTTATCTCTTTCAATAGCCTCCATTGCTGAGTCAATATCTTTTCCAATTTCCGGTAGCTTGGCACGAGAACACAAATAAGACCAACGAGCAGAAGGGGGAACAAAAAAAACATTTTCCGCTTTGTACTCGTCACGATCTTCTGGATTAGCTCCCTTATACTTTTCTTTACCCTCTTTTAACTTATTATGAAGAATTTCAAAAGAATCAGAAATATATTTTAAGAAAATTAAACCAAGAACAATATGTTTGTATTCTGCCGCATCAATGTTTTTTCTTAGGCTGTCTGCGGCTTCCCATAACTTTTTTTCTATGGATATTTTATTTTGTACTGCTGTCTTTTTCTTATTTCTTAACATCTCTTTAATATAGGTAGAAAGTTTCATTTTGCCAAGAAAAATATAAAGCACTCCTTTTCTATATAAGATTAAGAGAAGCCTTAAAATGGAATTAAAATTAATAAGCCCAAAGAGAATAAAATAAAGATTTAAAAGTTTCCATTACATAACTCTCGGCAGAAACTTGATGAGAGGGAGGTGCCACCGCAACCTTATAAAGACGATATTGAGGGGGAAAATTTTTTCTAAACACCTTGTAGGCACGATACATGTGCAAATAAGAAGTAATCAAAAGCAGATCTTCGCATTGTAATTGCTGTACGAGTATATAGGTCTGCTGAGCATTTCCATAGGTTGTCCTGGATTGTTTTTCCAGTATAATATCTTCTGCTTTTATATCGCCATAAAAGGGTCTCTGAGGAAAAATATCATCTAACACGGCATTAAAGTGCACGCCGGAAATAATCAACTTTCTAACAGACCCACGAGAAAGTAAGTCAAAGCCTTCTCGGATCCTTCCCGCCCCGCCGGTAAGGACAACAGCACAATCCGCTTTATAATCCTCATTCCAAGCAGTAACACGCTGTAAAGATACTCGTCTCAATTCTAAAAGAAAGAAAAAAGAGAACAAAAATAAAACGGCAAAACAAAAAATAATAAGAAAAATTTTTCCCAAATACATAAACCTTTAAGCGAGTTAGATCATTCTCGCTCTGTGTGATAGAGATTAGGTTCTTCAGGAAAACAGTTTGCCGGTGGAGGGTCCAAGGCCCTTGACTTTCTACCTAAGAAAGTCAAGGGCCTTCCCGATAAAGGCAAACCTGTTTTCCTGAATGACATATTTACTAACAAATCACTCCCCTCGTAACAACCAAAGGTTGCTTTGTGGCAAAACACATGCCTTAGCCTTTTGAATCCTATTGTCCCCTGCAGAACATCACTAATTTCTTATCCATCTAAAAAACCCGTGGAAGCGGGAATCAAAACATGGTCAGTAGAAAAAAGCGAAAAAGCTATTTTAAACAAGCCATAGCTTCTATTTCTATATCTACCCCTTTAGGCAAATCCTGAACCGCTACACAGGATCGGGCAGGAAAAGGTTCCTCAAAGTAGGTACTATACACTCTATTTACAGAAGGAAAATGATCCATATTTTTCAAAAATATGCTTGTTTTCACAATATGTTGAAAGCTCATTTGATGAGCAGATAAAATATATTGAATATTTTTCATTACCCTCTCTGTTTGAGAAGCGATATCCCCTTTCACAATCTCTCCTGTGCTCGGAATGAGAGGAATTTGACCGGAAAGAAATAACCAGGGACCAACCATTATAGCTTGAGAGTAAGCTCCTACTGGTTTTAATCCATCTAAGGAAAGGGTACGGCGTGAAAATCCTTTCATTAAATTATTTCCTCCTCCTCTGAGTCTGTTCCTGATAAAAAATCACCTAATTGGTATTTTTGCAAACGATATCTAAAAGAACGCAGAGACAGTCCTAGCAAATCCGCTGCCGGTTTTTTCATACCATTTGTTTTTTGAAGAGCTTGCACTAACAGCTCCTTCTCTATATTTCCAATAACAGCTTCCATATCTACTCCCCTTTCCGGTAGAACAACATCAGAAAAAGTATTCTGCTCATCTTGATTTGTCAAAGTTTCTTGTTTCATAAAAGGAGCAATGTCCTGACCTTGAATGTCCTCACCTTCACTTAAAATGACCACTCTTTCAATCAAATTTTCCAACTCCCTCACATTTCCCGGATAATTATATTGCTGAAAAAGCTCTTTGGCCTCATCTGAAAGTGTTTTTACAGGACAATTTAGTGTCCTACTGTATTTTTTTAAAAAATACTCTACAAAAGGCAATATATCTTCCCTTCTTTCTCTTAAAGGAGGAATATGTATTCGTACCACATTCAAACGATAGAAAAGATCCTCTCTAAAACGATGCGCTTTGATCATCTGCTCCAATTCACGGTTGGTTGCTGTAATAAGGCGCACATCCACTTTTTTATCTATTGTTCCCCCTACCATTCTAATTACTTTTTCCTGTAAAGCCCTAAGCAATTTAGGCTGTACAGCCATAGGCAGTTCACCTATTTCATCTAAAAATAAAGTCCCCCCATCAGCTAATTCAAAAAAACCTTTTTTATCTGAAACAGCGCCGGTGAAAGAGCCTTTCTTATGACCAAACATCTCCGATTCCAATAAGGTATCAGGTATAGCTCCGCAGTTAACAGCAGTAAAGGATTTATCTTTTAATGCACTACTGTCGTGTACCGCCCTGGCTATAACCTCTTTACCCGTTCCACTTTCTCCTGTAATCAGTATATTTGAAGTGGAGCCGGAAATTTGCTGGATATCTTTAAAAATTTTTTTCATTGCAGCGGAGGATCCCATCAAAAAAGATGGGCTGCGGGTTTGATTTAACTCCCTCCGTAATTGCTGATTTTCCAGCTGCATTTTTTTAACATCAAAAGCAGAACTAATAGTGAGTTTTATTTCATCCACATTAAAAGGCTTTGAAATATAATCATAAGCGCCCATTTTCATGGCTTTCACGGCTGTGGCGGCTGTATCAAAAGCAGTAATGAGGATAAAAATTATATCAGGCTGAATAGGTTTTACTTTCTCTAATAGCTCCATACCAGACAAACGAGGCATTTTTAAATCAGAAATAATCATATCAAATGATTGCTTTTCTATTAGCTTTAAAGCTTTTTGACCATCTTCTGCGGAAACCATTTTAAATGAAATTTCACTTTCAGAAGACATTTTTCTAAATAAGATCTGAAAAAACTCACGAATGGATTGCTCATCATCTACAACTAAAATTTTTTTATACATAATAGACTAGTCCGGTTTGATACCCGCAAAGCCACCCTCACGAAGCTTACACTCGCGAAAGAAGGGTCGAAGACAGGCTTTTTCAGTCGTCTCTTTTTGTCTCCCAAGGGAAGCTTATTCCCAAGGGAAAAAGAGAGAAGTTCAGAAGGCCCCCTCTTTCCTGACCTGTTCGGTATAAAACCGATATTACACACTCAGGCGCTCTTTCTTTTTGCCATTTCCCACGGGGACAAATGAGGTTGAATAGGAAAATAAATGGTACAAATCATTCCCCCTTTATCACGGTTGCAAAAGGATAAATGACCTTTATATAATAAAACCAATTTACGCACTATGGATAAGCCTAAACCCGTCCCCTTTTCTTTTTTTGAATAGAAAGGCTCATAAATATAGGGTTTATCTTTTTCACTGATACCCACACCTGTATCTTTTATTTTAACAACAACCCATTTATTATCATCAAAACTTTCTATTTCCAGATGTCCGCTGGATTGACCTTCCATCGCTTCACAAGCATTTTTAACAACATTTAAAAATATTTGTTTAAACTTGTCTGTATGGCCTTGGACTACACCATGCGCTTTCAAGGTAAAGTGATATGTAATGTGTTCCCATTTCGGATTCACTCTTACTTGATCTAATAGCTCTTCTAAAACAGAATTAACATGGACCGGTTCCCTATCCCGATCACCCATAACAGAGTTTTCATCTGAAGCATAATCCAGAAACTCTCCGATAATCCTATTTAAACGACTGATTTCACGTAAAGCTAAATCTATTAACCTCTTATTTTCAGAAGTATTTACTTTATTTACACCTACATCTAATAATTGAACACTCCCGCTAATACTAGATAAGGGATTTCTTAACTCATGAGCAATACCCGCGGCCATTCTTCCTATAGATGCAAATTTTTCTTTCTCCTTTTCTTTTTCTTCCATAGCGCGTATTTTTGTACAATCTTGAAACAAAATTAAATACTTTCGAATTTCATTAATAGGAGAAATAAAAATTTCCAGTGTTTTGTTTTGAGGATCTCCTTGGTATTCCACCTCCAAACGCCCCACTTTGTTACCTTTTACAGACTGGATATAAGTTTTTAATTCAGGAAATACGGTATGCACAGATGCAGAAAAAGACGACGGTAAATCCAGGATATCCAAGGCTTTTCGGTTAGAATGAATAACAAAAGCATCTTCATCTAAAATAAACAAACCCATGTTGATATTTTCCACAATTAATTCATTTAGATCCTCCAACTGATGGAGTGTCTTATCCGCAGTAACTAAGGACCATTCCATTTTATTCACCCATTGTCCGAGAAAACCACTTAAACCAGCTACCGTTATAAACCCCATGTTATTTAGTACAAAAGAAAATAGAAGTGATGATGTATCCTCCACCGCAGCTGTAGGTGCCAAAATCATAACCCATGAAAATAAAAAAGACACTAATAAGCCTTGAACGAAGGCCCCTTTATACTGTCCTAGTAATCCCGCACTAAAAATCTGAAGCATGTAAATAAAAATTAATACAGGATAGACAACAGGGATAACGGCATTTAAACAAATAGTCATTAATACAGCGTCTAAAAACAAGAATGACCACTGAAAAATAGGCTTTCCTTTTATCTGTTCATAAAAATAAAAATATATAAAATCAATGGAAAAAGAAAAAAATAAAAACAAATATACAAAAACCCATATATCTGAGTTTAAAAATAAAGGTTGATAAAATTGATAAAAAACAAAACCCAGTAACAATAGGGAATGAACAGACACAAGTAAACAATGAATGAAAAAGAATTTATTATCCCCCGCATTTAAAATAGTAGGATATGTTCTCAGTGTATATGTGTTTCTCATTAAAATCCTCCAGCCACTCCTGGCAACTTAAATATAGGTAAGTAAAGCGCTATAACAATAAAACCAACTAAGCCTCCTAAAACAGCAATCAAAACTGGTTGTATTAATTCGGAAATAGCATTTGATGTTGTTTTTACCTGCTCTTCATAAAATTCAGCTACCTTTGTTAAGGTCGCCTCTGTATTTCCTGTTTCCTCACCAATGGCCACCATATCAGCAATAAGAGTAGGAATAATCGGCTCTTTCTTAAGAGAACTAGCTATAGATTTACCTCTCATAACTTCATTTCGGACATTTGTAATAGATTTTTCAATAAAAAAATTATTAGAAGTAAGGCCCGAGGTTTTTAATGCATCTGCTACATTTACCCCTCCCAATAACAAACAAGCAAAAGTCCGGCTAAAACGAGCTAAACTATTCTTTAAAACCAAAGGGCCTATCACAGGTGTTATCATTAAAAGTTGATCTTTTAATGATCGCCCCATAGGAGAGCGTAAATAGAGAATAAAACAAAATGGAATAAAAAAACCAAATACTATAATCCATATCAAGTTATATCTAAATGCATCACTTATTGAAATCAAAAGTTGAGTTAAAGGGGGTAGTTTCATATTTGAACTAGAAAAAATACTGGTAAACTGAGGAACCACTTTTACCATAATAACAACTACGATAATCATACCCACACTTAAAACAAAACTGGGATACATCATAGCTTTCAACATTCTCGATTTTAGTTTTGCGCTTTCCTCTATATACTCCGCCAAACGATTTAACATAATATCCAAACTTCCCCCCATTTCACCCGCTTCAATAATACTAACAAATGTACTACTAAAAATAGAAGGATAACTAGCTAAGGCATTGGCAAAAGTGCTTCCTTTTTCAATACTATTAGCTAGATCTGTAACCACTTGTTTCAATACCTCATCCTTAGTTATTCTTTTCATTATTTGCAAAGATTGCACAACAGGGACACCCGCATTAATCAAAAAGGCCATTTGTCTTGTAAAATGAACTAAACTTTTTGAAGAGATTCCCCCTGTTCCTCCACTACCTAATTGAAACATCCGCTTTTTCATTTCAATATGGATTACTTCCAACTTTTTAGCATTTAAAAGATAAATCACTTCATTCTTATCTTTTGCTTGTACTTTCCCGGAAACCACTTGTCCGGTAGGTCTTTTAGCTTTAAATAAAAAAGTTTCCATTGTACTTAATCCCCTAAAAAATGATCCAGTTAACTACGAGCGACTCCCCTAACAGCAGATCTTTTCGCTTGAGAAAGCATATTGACAAACTCCCCCGTGTCATAACTAGTAGATAAAGCAACATCTTCTGTAATAATTCCTCGCATAACTAATGACACTAAGGATTGATTCAAGGTAATCATACCTAAAGCTTTTTGAGTCTGCATAATACTATACATTTGATTTTGCTTTCCTTCCTTTACCAGATTTCTAATAGCCGGTGGAAACAGCAAAACCTCTACAGCCGGTACACGAGAAGACCCATCCACTGTCGGTAGTAATCTTTGAGCAACGATCCCTTGCAGGACTTGAGAAATCTGAGTTTGAATCATCTGTCGTTCGTCTCCACTAAATACTCCGGTTAAACGATCTATAGCTTGACAAGTGTTATTGGTGTGAAGTGTACCAAATGTAAGATGTCCTGTTTCCGCAACATGAAGAGCGGTTTCCACTGTTTCTTTATCTCTCATCTCACCTAACAAGCAAATGTCCGGATCCAACCGCAGGGCCGCTCTTAGGGATTGGTGGAAATCCACTGTATCAAAACCAATTTCCCTTTGATTAATGATACATTTTTTATGAGAGTAAATAAACTCAATAGGATCTTCAATGGTTAAAATATGTCCCCTTCTTTTGTTATTAATTTCATTAATCATAGCTGCTAAAGTGGTTGTCTTTCCCGAACCGGTAGGACCTGTCACCAACACCAATCCGTACGGTTTAGTACTCAACTCACTTAAAATGGGTGGCATCCCTATTTCTTCTATGGTAGGAATTACCGTAGGTATCTGCCGAAAACACCCTGCAATAGTCTTTTTTTGGAAATAAATATGTCCACGAAATCGTGATTCATCATCAAAGGAAAAACTAAAATCCACATCCTTTTCATTTTCCACTTTTTGTTTTTGCTCGTCCGTTATAACAGAATAACATAGCTCACGGCTTTGTTGGCTCGTTAAAGGATCTACATTCAAGTGTATTATCTCACCACGAACTCTTAAAGAAGGAGGAGCGCCTGTAGTAATATGGATATCAGAAGCCCCTTCGCGAATAGCTGTTTTTAAAATCTGGATCATGGAAATCATTTAATCATCTCCTATGGTTCCATACATAACCTCATCAACAGATGTAAGGCCATCTAATAGTTTTTCCAAAGCGCTTTTTCTTAAGGTTTGTAAATTATTTTTCTCAATAGCCAACATCTTTAACTCTCTGGGAGAGAGTCCCTTAAAAACACCTATTTTCAAGTCAGGAAACATATTCAACACTTCAAAAACAGCCATTCTCCCTTTATAACCGGTATAATTACAATACTGACAACCTTCCCCTTTCATTATTCGAGGCTGTGCCTCTTTTGCCTCTGGTTCTGAAAAACCTAATGTTTGTAAAACACTAAGATCAACATTATGGTTCACTTTACAGCGACTACACAATACGCGTAACAGCCGCTGAGCCACCACAACAGAGGTATTTTCCGCTACGCTATACGCCGGCATACCAATATCCATTAAACGTGTAATAGTGGAAGGCGCATCATTTGTGTGCAAGGTACTCAAAACCAAGTGCCCAGTTGCCGCCGCTCGATAAGCGATATTTGCTGTTTCCTGATCTCTAATCTCACCAACTAAAATCACATCAGGATCCTGACGCAAAAAAGATCTTAAAACAGAAGCAAAGCTCAAGCCGATTTTCTCGTTAACCTGCACTTGATTAATTCCATGTAACTTATATTCTACAGGATCTTCCGCAGTGGAAATATTTTTATCCGGCGTATTCAACTGCTGCAAACCAGAATAAATAGTAGTCGTTTTCCCACTACCGGTAGGACCTGTCATTAAAATAAGTCCCTGACCGGAACTTAAGTGTTTTTGAAAAAGAGCCTCTTGGTTCTTGTTCATCCCCAATTTTGAAATATCCGTTGCTAAGGCAGATGTATCTAAAATCCTTAGTACAATTTTTTCCCCACTCACCACGGGGACAATACTCACCCTAAAATTAATTAATTGATCATCTATTTTAATTTTTAAACGACCATCCTGAGGTAAACGCCTTTCACTAATATCCAAACGGGACAGCACTTTGATACGACTGGATATAGAAGAAGCTAAATTAATAGGGGGGTTGATGTACTCCTTTAGATGCCCATCCACTCTATATCGAACACGGCAGTTTTTTTCATACACTTCAATATGAATATCCGAGCAGTTTAGACGAACCCCTTCCTGAATAAGATAATCCACAGTCTGAACAGTAGGATCATATTTAATTTTTTTGTTAACTACATCACCAACATCCTTTTGTACATTATCTGTGGAAGATTCAACAATAGAAAAAAGAGAGTTCATTTTACTGGTATCCTCTCCTGTATGGTAGTAATTAATCATTTTTTTAATATCACCACGCTCTGCTACTACCATTTCCACTTTAGAATTAACTAATAAGGATATGTTATCCCTTGCTTGTATATCTCCAGGATCAGAAAAAGCAACAACTAATGTGCCTTCTACCTCCATAACAGGAATCAAATTATATTTTTCACATATCTTTCTCGAAATTTTTTGCACTGTCTTTTTATTTAATTCAAAGTCAGAAAAATCAATTTTTTGCAAATGATAGTGACTCGCCATCATCTCAGCTAACTGCTTATCTGAATACTGTCCTGAATCAAATAACGAGGTTAGAAACTCCTTACGAGACTCCCCAGTCATAGCAAAAACTTTAGCCCAATTTTCTTTTTTCAAAAAAGACTTCTGCTGACTCTGGAGACCTTTAGAGGAGTCAGAAGTTTTTACGATAGCCGGCACTTTTAGGTGTGACGCCCTCTCCTGCTTTTTTTTTGTTATTTCCTGCTTGCTCGACATAATTCATTTTCCTCATAGAAAAATTCCAAACGGATTGACATACAATTGAACCCATCGGCACATATAACAGAAAAGTAAAATATTTAATTATTTTAAACCCAAAGGGATTTGGTAATTATGTTTTTTGTTAAAAAAATCATGGTATTTGCTCTAAGCGAAGCCGGGCTTGAACAATATCCTTATTAATTTGATGAATAAGAGCTTGGGAATCAGGAAATTTATATTCCGGTCGAATATATCCTACAATTTCCACTTCACACTCCTTATCTCTCCATTGCTCATCCCTCCCAATTAAATGCACCTCTATTTTTTTTAAACAATTATGAGAAAAAGTAGGGGTCTGACCTATATTAACAACTGCTTGAAAATACTGGTTTTCTTTCCGAACTCTTGCTGTATAAACTCCGTTCATGGGAAGTAAAACCGAATCCTCTACTTTCAGATTAATAGTTGGAAAACCTAAAGTTGTCCCTATTCCTTCCCCTTTTACAACAAGGCCGGTTATAGAAAAAAATCGCCCTAGAAAAGCAGATACCAGATCCCAATGACCAGATAAAATGGCTTTTTTTATGGCAGAGCTGGACACAACAATGCCCTTTCGTTTTACAGGTGACACAACTTTCAGTCTAAAGTTGTGTTTTTTTTTTAATTTTTCAAGTAATGGAGTGGAACCGGCACTACCGATACCAAACCGAAAGTTATATCCTACGACAATGAATGTAGGTTGCATAATGTTCACAATATACTTTTCTATAAATTTTTCCGGGGAAAGTTTAGAAAAATGACTTGTAAAAGGCTCCACTATCAGATGATCTAAACCCATATCCTTAAGTAAGGATTTATTTTTTTTAATAGAATATAAAAGACGGTGTTGCCTCTCTGGAAACAAAACCTGATGGGGATGGGGGGAAAAAGTATAAAGAACACTTGGTTTTTTTTCTCTACACGCATACCGGATAACCGTGTCAATTAACTTCCTATGTCCTACATGCACCCCATCAAAGTTACCGATAGTTAAGACGACACCCTTAACCATATATTACTTCCTTAAAACAAAAAAAATCAAATTGTTGGGACTTTCTTCAGAACCGATTATTTATTTTTAAAGGTAATATGAGCCAGAAGGTCAGCATAAACAGACACTTTGTCTCCTACAGAAGCCACGCCTTCGCCCCAAAAAAAAGAAGATTTTCTTTTTTTCATCTCCACTTTTAAATCCAATACATCACCGGGGAAAACAGGAGCCTTAAAACGAACATTGTCCAGTCCCGCAAAAAATAATCGCTCAATCGGATGATCTCCTTTTACAGCACAACAACACAAAGCCCCTGCTTGAGCAATAGCCTCTAAAATTAATACTCCCGGCATAACAGGGGCATCAGGGAAATGCCCTTCAAAGAAGGGCTCATTTCCTGTAACATTTTTTTGAGCCAGACAAACACGGCCCACTACTTCACCTGGTTTTTTCTCCGTTATACTTATAACACGGTCAACCATAAGAAAAGGATACCTATGTGGAATCCGTTTTTTAATATCCTGAATACCTAAATAGCCTGGGAAATTATTTGTTGCACCTACTGTAGCGCCTTCTTTCATATATTCATTTCCTCTTTCCCTATCTAACAGAAAGCAAGGTAAATTTCTAACCTAGCCAGTATAAAAAATTACTTCTTATATTTTTTCTTATATACACTCACTACTCTACTTGTAAGATCCATGTTAGGATGCACCCACAATGTCCCATCTTTATTACGAACAACATCCACCTTTTCTTTTTTGGCTACACTATTCACAACCACTTTAATTCTATTGATAACACTCGATCTTAAGCTAGACTCTGTCTGTTGAAATTCTATTTCTTTTTCCTTAATGAACTGCTCCATAGCCATCTGCATCTTTTGTATAGACTCATATTTTTTCATTTTTTCTTCATCAGATAAAAGAGCCATTTCTTTTCGTATTTTGACAGCTTCGGTATTAAATTTTTCACTTTTTTTACGAATAAGCTTTTGAATACGCTTACGCTCCTTTTCCAAAGCCATACCAATTTTTTTCTGCTCCCCTGTTTGCTCCACAGCTTCATTCACACTCACATAAGCTGTTTTCAATCCACTGTGAGACACTTTCTTCGCCCAAGCAGAAAAAGAAATACAACTAAAAATCCCTAAAATACATAAAATGATTTTTTTCATTACTCCTCCTTTATAGTTACTACCAATATAACTTGCTAAACCAAATGCCTATAATATTCTTTTTTTCCTATACGGTTCAATGAGGAAAACATAACCCGGCACATTTTATTCCTTATAACGATCTCATAGGAAGTGCAACCTACAAAAAGAAAATAACACAATTTACATCCATCTTGCTTAAAATATAGATATTTTCCAGATGAAATACTTGATTCCCGCTTCCGCGAGGACAGACATACGTTCTGCCGCAGAACTTCTACACTAAAGGCTTCTAAAAACCTTCAGTTCCGCGAAGCTTGTCCCCACGAAATCGGGAAGTGGAACTCTAGCCGCTCTGCGATCAAGCTTGTCCCTGTGGAAACGAGGAACTAAAATCACTTTTTCTTTTTATTTTCCCTTGAAAAGCCCAATCACCATTACAAATTACAACTGAAAAATCCTACCCCCACAAAGAACAGGGATCAAATTGGAGTATAAGCTACTAAAAAGAGTTTTTGTAATATTAATATAGGAAGGAAACTTCAAGCATACGCATAAAGTTATATCTTTACTATTTGCTTTTTTTTGCTGTTCAGGATTAAATGTCCTTTGATTTATAAATTAAAAGTGGGAAGTAAAAATTAATTTATATAAAATACACTATGTTTTTTTATAAATTATTGTAATTATTATATTATTTTATATAGGAAAGAGAAATGAAAATAGTTATTCCAGGGGGAACAGGCTCTCTTGGACGCTTACTAGCAAAGTCTGATCTGTTTAGAGAGCATGATTTAGTAGTATTGAGTCGAGGAGGAAGACGCTCTAATCAAGTTCGTATGGTTCCCTGGGATGGCCAGACATTAGGGGAATGGGCCAGAGAAATGGATGGGGCTGACATAGTTATTAACCTCTCAGGTCAAAGTGTAAAATGCCTTTATACGGACAAAAATTTAAAAACTTTAAAAGACTCCAGAGTAAAATCCACACAAGTTATAGGACAAGCTATTAGACAAGCTAAAAAACCTCCAACTCTATGGATCCAAATGAGTTCTACTGCAATCTACACGCATCGTTTTGATGCTCCAAATGATGAAGAATCTGGGCAGATTGGAGAATCCCCTAATATTCCTGTAGTATGGAAACATATTGTACAACTGGTAAAAGACTGGGAAGAGGCACTCTATTCATCACAAACAGACCATACCAGAAAGATAGCTATCCGCTCTGGTGTTGTTATGGACTTAACTCCAGGTGGAGCTTTTGACATTTTTTTAAAACTTAGTCGTTTTGGACTAGGGGGCAACATTGCTGGAGGAAAACAGATGGTTTCATGGATTCATAAATCAGATTTTATTAATGCCATTCATTTTTTAATACAAAATAATACAATTACAGGTCCTGTAAATATGTGTTCTCCTTACCCTGTTTCTCAAGGAGAGTTTATGAAAACCTTAAGAAAAACAGTCGGTGCAAAATGGGGACTACCCGCCACTAAATGGATGATTGAACTATCCTCTTATTTTATTGGTATAGATTCTGAGTTATCTTTAAAAAGCCGCTATGTTATTCCAAAAGTGTTAATGGATAAACAATATTCTTTTCTTTTTCCAGAATGGTCATCTGCTGCTAAAGATTTATATGCTCAATGGAAGGTAAAAAAAGATCATGATAGTCATAAAAACACTTAAATTTATAACGAACCGGTATAGACATGCCCCTTCTGAGCTGCTCTCCTCCCTTTGGGGAAAAAAGAAACGACCAATAAGCTTAAACTGGATTGGTATAGTTATTTTTTCTTTTATCTTTATATCAAGTCTTGGTTGTGATGACTCCCCTGTTTCTAAAGTAGATCCCGTGGTTCAAAAGCAGCAAGAAGCTAAAATCAGCACCTTCTTAAGGGGGGCTCAAATTAATCTCTCCAAGATTGATAACACACTTCAATACCAAGAAGAAACTGTTGAACTAAATCAAAATTTTAAGGCTTTTTCTGGTTCTACCAGATTAGCTGTAAGAAAAAGAGGGTTTTTACTTGAGGATAATAAAATTATTACTACTTTAACTGTTTATACCAAGATAGATTACACAAGTCGTACTTATGTTCTGCCAAAAAATCCAGTTTATGCTGTTTTATTTGATGGGAACAGCAAAGAACTTATAAGTGCCGCTTTATTAGGACCTTACTTATCTGTTATCTCCGTTCTCCCTGATGATTCAAACACTTTTAATATTTCTGCTCTTTCCAGGCAAGTCAATGGAGAGCAATTTACCAGCAATGTTAAGAATTTTACAGTAAATATAGAAGAGGATGTTGTGATTGTCGAAAAATAATTTTTATATTCATTTAACAGTAAAAGCCATAGCATAATATTGAATCTGACGAACCATACTAAATAAGCCTCCTACCCGAGTCGGCGTGAGGTGGTTTTTGAGTTCCAATTTTTCAAAAAAAGAAGGGACAGGATGGGCGATAATTTCTTCAGGAAAAAGATCTGAGTAATAATTTAGTAACAAAGCCACTAACCCTTTAGTAATAAGAGCGTCGCTATCAGCACGAAATACTATCTTGCCTTTTTGATCTTGAAAGGCATATAGCCATACCTGCGATTGGCAACCTTTTACCAGCCACTCTTTTGTTTTGTATTTTTGATCCAGGGGTTCACTAGATTTCCCTATTTGAATAATTTTTTTATATTTTTCTTCCCAAGAAGGAAGGGAAGAAAAATCATTGAGTATCTCTTTTGTCCTTTGCTCTACTTTATTCATGAAAAAAACCTTTAATTGGACTGCGCCACATATTCTGGATAGAAGTTTAGGTGATTTTATTTCCTCCTGTTTTCCTTAATTTGACCTCAAATTCCTAGAGTGTCAAGTAAGCCAAAGGAGAGTGCAGTCTATTAAAGTTCTAATATTTTTCCAATTTAATCCTCCCAACCCCCAACCCAGAGGAAGACAAGATTAATTTAATACATGAGTGGCAATTTGATGATATTCCTGGCTGATTTCCACTCTTGGATCATTTATTAAATCAATCAATACAGGACGAGCGTATAAGCCTAAATCTGTAGTTATAGGATGATCCATCATAGCATTGCGGCGAACCACCTCACTATCCGTATATCCACTTCCTGGCGCTATAAAAAGAAAAGATAAAGTTTTCTCTCTATCTCCTTCTACCAACTCCACCAAAGCCTGAAAAGCACGACTTCGTATTTTTGCATCTTCTTTTTCCTGAAGTGTTTGGTAATATGTACCTGCAATTTTAAGAAGGCTGTTATAATAATCATAGTTATAACTATAATCAGCAGGATCTAAATGTATTTTACTATCTCGAACGAGAGCATAAAGCGCCTGTGCCGCCGAATCAACATATAAGCTCAAATCTTGTAAAGCCTCGACAGCTAAAATACGATAATATGTATTCATATCCGCTTTCATAGCTATTTTTTTTAATTCAACAGAAGCAGTTATATTGTTATTTCTTATACCTAAACGCACTAAAGACCATAAAATAGATCGAATCTTGGCTTCCAGAAAATCACTCATCTCATTTGATATTGTAGGAATAGAATCCATATCTATATATTCAAATGCCTTCAAAATATCATGAGCTAAAATACCCTGAAAAGGATAACTATGCACAAGCTCAGATAGAGAAGAGATAACCCTTTGATCGCAACCTTTAGGAGCATCAGATAAAACCCATATAACAGAATTACGAATATGCCAACTTATAGGTGAGTATAATATTTGTAAGAGATGATCTGTGATCTCATCACTGCATATTTGCTGATTTTGAATAAATATAATAGCCTGTTCTTTTAAAGACCATTCTAAATGAGAGTCCAAAGCTAAAGCCATTATTTTCTGTATAACACTTTCTTGCTCACTACAGAATTCTAAGCTTAATTTAAAAATCTCATCTCTAATCCGAATATCCAGAGTGGAGTTTTTAATAGTATTGAAACTGAATGCAATAACAGAGTCTTCACAGTTTTTTTGTTTTAAAAATTGTTTAAGAGAATTTATAGTGATCTCGTTTGAATCTTGTGTCTCCTGTAATCTACTTCCTAATGATGAATGAAAGTTCGAATCTACAAATTCTACACCGGATTGGTATAATTGAAACCCTACAGACAACTCTGATTTCTCTACAACAGAATCATTTGCCCCTGGTAAAGAGCCTGTATCTGCACCCGCAAAATAAATATAAAAAAACAAGGTTCCCAATAAATAAAATAGCAACTTCATCAAGTACGGGCATACCAACAAATAATAAGCCTGGTCAATTTTTTAATTAAAGATTAACACTATTAACAATTTATAAAAAAAATCCATCTTTTTATGCTATGATAGGAGTTCAGAGGGTGCCATTTCTATACCAAATTGGTATATCTCATTACTCAAGAGAGTCTATTATGTCAGAAAATAATATAAATGCTAAAGGACCTTATTATGTAGATCAGGAATGTATTGCCTGTGATGCCTGTGTTCTCATAGCAGAAAAGCACTTTAAAATAGATGAAGAGGCCGCTCTGGCTTATGTTTGTAAGCAACCTCACACTCCAGAAGAAATAAGCCTCTGTCAAGAGGCTATGGAAGCCTGTCCGGTGGAAGCTATTCATAATGATGGACAATAATATGCCTTTTTTAATTTACAACAGTTTAAGTCAAAAGAAGGAAGTTTTTACACCTCTCCAAGCTCCCCAGGTGAAAATGTACTGTTGTGGACCTACAGTATATGATTTGCTACATATTGGTAATTTTAGAGGAGCTGTTTTTTTTAATTTTCTCCGGCAATGGTTAGAGCATAAAGGGTATCAGGTTACTTATGCTTATAATTTTACAGATGTGGATGATAAAATCCTCAATCGTGCTAAAAAAGAAAATAAAGAAATGCAGGAAATAGCAAGTAAATATATAGCCGAGTTTAAAAAAGATTTTCAAGCATTAAAATTAAAAAAGCATGAGTATAACCCTAAAGCCACTGAGTTCTTATCTGACATAATTAAACTGATTAAAACCCTTCTACAAAAAGATAAAGCGTACATAATAGATAAAGATGTATTTTTTTCTATAAGCCATTTTTCAGATTATGGAAAACTCAGTCAGCGTAAGAAAGAAGAGCTACTAAGTGGCGCGAGAGTAGCAATAGATAAAAGAAAAAAGCATCCCGGAGATTTTGCTTTATGGAAATCGTGTGCAGAAAAGGAACCAGGATGGGATACCCCTTGGGGGCGAGGACGACCCGGCTGGCACATTGAATGCACCACTATGATCTTTTCTCTTTTAGGTCATAATATTGATATTCATGGAGGAGGGACTGATTTACTGTTTCCTCATCATGAAAATGAATTAGCCCAAGCAGAAGCCGCTAAAAAAGGACCTTTTGTAAAATACTGGATCCATAATAATATGTTCACTTTTGGTGGAGAGAAGATGGCCAAATCCACTGGCAATATCAGTACTATGAGATCATTTTTAGAAGAATATAACGGAGAGATTTTTAAATACCTGACCTTGTCTTCACACTATCGTTCAAAAGTGGAGGTCTCGGAAAATAAAATCCTTCATTGTTTTCAAGCTCTTTCTCGAATTTATACTTTTTTAAAAACAGCGGATTTACTAATAGATAGTGTTTTACACCAAACAGGTCAGAAATTTACTTCTTCCGAACTCCGCCGTTCTCCCTGGGGAAGAAATTTACAGAAACCACAAGACTCAGACAAGACCAATATAGATAATTCACACGATAAGGGTAACCATAAATCTTTGTCCCAAAGTATCCAATTAGCACAACAGAATATAGAAAAAGCCTTAAATGATGACCTTAACACTCCTATAGCTATGGCTACTTTATTCACACTTATTCGTCAATTTAATGAGAATAATAATTCCAATTCAAATAAAAAAGAATTAGCTATATATGCCAGAGACATAAAAAACATTATTATAAAATACGGAAAAATAATGAGTCTTTTCCAGGAAGCACCAGAACCGTTTTTACAAGAAATGGATGGTATTTTCCTCAGAAAAAACAAATTGAATAGAGAAATAATTGATAATTTAGTAGCCGAAAGAGGCCAAGCTAGGAAAAACAAAAATTTTAAAAAAGCAGATAAAATAAGAGATAAGCTATGGGATATGAATATTGAAGTTAAAGATTCTCCGCAAGAGACCGTATGGGAAACAAAAAAAACAAATTTTCTTTCTTCTAAAAATGAGGAACCATAAACTACCTCCCGTAATAAATAAAAAAGTAGGTTTTGATCTTTGAAGTGCGCCCTATATGTTGGACAAAAGTTTAGATGATCTTATTTCCTTAATTAATACTTTTTCACTTCAATAAAATAACTGTTAATATATGTTTAAAATTACTAAAAAAATAGAGTGACCCCCATTTTTGACTACCTGAATTGATGTAAAAACTAATAATAAAAATAACAAAAGGTAATTTAATTATAAAACTTATATGCTGGAGGTTTTTTATGAAATACTTTAATATTCTTATTATATTTACGGCCTTTTTATCTCTTATAGGAATAAACACGGCCTGTCAAAATAACTCAGGTAGAGTATTGCGAACGACAGCAGCCAGCCAGGTAAAGAATCGGCAATCTCTTAAAAACTTTGTACTCGATGCTAAAAATTACTTAGAAAAAGATTATAATAAAGCTACAAATGATTTTAGAAAAAAAGATGGTCCTTGGCGACATGAAGAGGTTTATCTTTTTATCGTTGATGAATCCGGTACAACACTTTTTCATGCTGGAATCCCTATTTTTGAAGGTCAAAGAGTGGGCCTCATTGACCTGGATACAGGAGAATATATTGTAGATTCTCTTATTAGAACGGGACTACAATGGGGCGGAGGTTTTATAGAATATCGTTTTGACAATCCTGAGACATCAGAAAAAGAAAATAATAAAAAAATAACTTATGTTACGCCCTTTAGAAGGTCAGAAGGTGATCTCACACTTATCATAGGCGCTGGCTTTTTTCCAGATGAATGACATCATACTTAGTATTTCTAATAGTTTCCTCCCCCTCTGTCATTCATTGGTGTTGTTATTCCATCTGTAGGAACGATACCTATAGGATTATGCTCACGCAGCCACTTAGTCACTTCTTCAAATACAGTACGATTTTCTTCATCACTCCTAAAGTAATGAGAGTTGGTATTATGAAATAAATAATGTTCCCTATCATACTGAACGGTATAAACACCTGGATAAAACCCTGTTTTATTCCAAATTTTTGTGTTTTGAATAGCTTTCCGTGTTCCAAACGCCGGTTCAGGTAAAGTATCATAAGGATTAGTCATTCCCGTATAAGGATTAGCATCCTCTATACCTTTTTTCTTATCTGCCTCTACAAAAGCATTAATTAAAAACATAAATTTTTCCATTTCATGCCTGCCCCTAATAGATATAACAAAAGGTCTATTTCTGAAACTATGTATATTTTGAAATTGTCCAAGACCTCCCTGTACTGTTTGATACATATAATAATAATCTTCTGATATATTTACGGGTTCTGTTTTATCTTCTGAACAAAGCATTACCCCGGATTTAATATAAGGAATTTGATGGATAAAGTTTTCTTCCAAATCTTCTCGCCATACCGTGTTTTTATCATACCCATCAAAGGCCATATTCTGGGCGCGCACAATCACACATTTACGATATTGTTTTAATCGGATATCCACAACAGAATGGTTCACATTCAAATATAATCCCTCATGAGCTAGACGCAAAGACTGTTGCACACGGTTAGAATCATCTGTTGAACTCCTAGAGGCCCAGTCCGCACCTGCACTTACACCACTAAATGAAAAAAAGGGGTTCACTGCATTAAAAGGACTCAGAAATGTTTGTTTCATCCTTTCTGTACCTCCCCCTAAACCCAAAAAACCAAATCCTGTTCCCAAAGCTGCAGAAAAAGAACGAGACATAGACCAGGCAGCAGAGTAAGAATAATCAAAAGCCATCTGCACATTAAAAGATTTAGGCATACCATATTCATATCTTATATGTTCATCATCAATATCACCCACTATCATTTTTTCTTCTATATGAAAAAAATTAAGTGGGTTAGATATACATTTAAAATAAGGATGACGATCAGACTCCAGTTGCCTAAATAGGGCATCTAAGTTATACCCACCTGCCATAGCATAATGCGCCTGTTGTCTTAATTTTAAAACATTATCTTTATTTTCATAAATAGATTGAACCACACTTAACTTCTGATCTGTCTCTTTTTCTCTATTAAAAGGCCATAGAAAGCTCCACATTGATGAGCTGTTTCCCGTATCATATACGAGAAAAGGACTTCCTTTTTTTATATCCAATACCTTTTTATCCATAGGTAATAGTTTATATTTTTCCATAGATCGCAGAAGATCTATATGCCGCTCTTCCGCATTTTCTGTATGTTGAAGATAGTCCAAAGTTCCTGCATAATACTGATAGTGATCCATGTGTTTAAGGTAAATGGTATCTAACTGTTTTTGTTCGAGATAATCTGTATAAAAATGATTAAACCAAAAGCCACAAAGAGAATGTAAAAAAGTCATGACCTCCGGCGTCCCCAAAGTACCTGAGTGAATACCCTGATTCACAACGGTATCTAACCATGTTCTGGTCATATTAGGTAAATACATCTTTCTTATTTTGTTATCCACAGAGGAATAACTATCTCCTGATAGGAGTTCGAAATTATTCCAAAAAGGAACCTTATTAATTTGGTATTCCTGGGCCAGTTTTCTATGAGTTTCCAATGTAAGTAAAGAGCCTTCCTGAGGCACTTTATATGATGGCTTTTTTCTACCTTCAATCATTTGATGGAATAACTCATCCTTAGCAGACTCCTCTGATTGTTCTAGAGTCTCCTCTGTTGTTAAAACTAAATCTTCTTTTCCTTGCGAAGAATGGAAATAGTATTTATTGTGAAGCCGGGCGGCCTGGTTTAAATCATCTAAAAATGTGTCAACTAAAGTGTCCTCAACATTAATAAGTTTTAAGCCTTCATTTTCTGCAAATAAATTCATATTAAACTCAGACCACTCTTCTGGATTTTCAGGGCAAGATATGCCTGGATTAAGCCATTTTCCGCAGTTTCCTCTAATACCTTTCTTCTGCTCTTCCACTTTTTTCAACAGTTGTTTTTCTTCTGAATTAGATAACGACACAGATAAATTTTCTATTACTAATTTAAGTAGAGTATCCTGTTTCTCTTTTATTTTGTTTTTAAGATCTAAAGGGGATAGCTTCTGATTCTCTAAAATAGATATTGTTTTATTTAAAAGGCTTTGCAGATCTGTGAAAAACAATTTCCAATGGCTTTCTAATGCTCCTTTTATAGCTTTTGAGACTAGAAACTGTATTTTATTAGCAGATTCAATAAGCTTATTTTTATTATCATCGAATGAGGATAATAAACTATCATTAGGTTCTGTATTTAAAAAAAGAGTGATTTCTCCATCCCATTTTCTTAAAATAGGCGCTAAAGTATTTATCTCTGAAAGAGCATTATCACCCCAACTATCTGTATTTGCACTAAAAACAATACCTGCACCTAATTTGTTAAATAAATCATACTCCGTAGGTAATCCATCTTCTCTTTTTTGCTTTTTGCCTTCACGAATAAAATGATCTACGTCCATATTGAGCCTAGTGATCTTACCTTGATCTTCCGTATCTGGTAATTTTATATTAGTGTATTCGCTTAAAATTCTAAATATATTCCAGTTTCTTTGCTCACCAGGGACAAAAGGCCCCATAAAAGGAAGAGTAACTAAATCATGGTTTTTAAATGGAACAAAATGGGAGGCTTTTGGATTTACCTTACAAGTGCCTTCATAATAAACATAGTGGGCCGGGTCCGTTGGCCAAAGCTGTACAATGAGACGATTAGTGGAACCGATAAAAATAAATTCATCTAACTCAAATAAAAAATTAATATAAGCATTAATCAGTCCATCTCTAACCTCTACATAAGTATCAAAATGTGTTATATACTCCAAACTGGTATTCATTATTTGCCCAGGATTAACACCCGTTTTTCCCACTTCAAAGCCTGTATAAGTATTCCATCCCGTTCTATCTTGGCTTAACATCTGTCTTTCCCCTACGGCCATGTTGCTACCTCCTCCTGACTCATCCGTATGAGATTTTACGAGAATAAAGCGTAGGAGATAATATCCTCTTCTTATATCTTGAGACGAAGGTTGTGGGCCTCCTTGTCCTGTAGATAAGTGATCAGGACGATCCACTCTCACTTTAAAAAGAAAAGAGACATTTTGAAAAATATTAATTCCTAACCAACGATCAATCGAGTAAATCAGATCAATATATTGGCTCCTGAAATCATGTAAAAGAACCTGAGGTCTTTCCACACGAGCCGTGCGTGTCCTGATGCTATCTTGCCCTAATTGTGTAATATCTTGAAAGAATAAAAATCCCCACTGCCAAGGATTAATAGCAATGATTCTATCCCCTACAAAGCCTAAATTATCTTGTGAAAAAATCATTTTTCTGACAAAATATTTTTCACGGTTATACCATTGATGAGAAATATCATCTACCCACTGTAAACACCCGCTCGTGTCCGTGATTAAAGGATCCTCCTTTCCTTTAAAAGAAACTGTTTTATAATCGCTACCTAAATGTTTTTCTAAAAAGGACTCGTCACTGCTACTATCATTTATTTTAGAGATTTTAAAGAGCTTACCTTCTTGTGGCTGATTATCGCTGCTAAAAGAAATATTTTGCCTGTGAATAGTGAGTGGAGAGCTAGGCACTACTTCATCTGTTAATGGGTCAATAATACATACCTCACCAACATACCGAACCGTACGGCCTATAGGTGTAGGACATCTGTTTTCTTCCACATCCACACTAGAAAAACGAAAACGATTTAACTTAACATCCCAGCCAGCCCTTCGCCAACCGACCGATTCAGATGGGTTTTCTATAACCCCTAACGAATCATAAAAAACATAGTTAGCAGTTAAAAAATCTTGAGCCGGATTCTGATTATAAAAAGGCATGACGGCCCTATCTAAAACTAAATTTTTTGAACCTATGATACTCTTTAGTTGACCCTCAAAAGGAAATACAGCAGAAAAGGGTAAAATAGAGGATTTTAAATTTCCCTCCGGCTGTACTTGCACACCTAAAAAGGCCGGTAAATTATAATGTTCATAAGGGATATGTAAATAAAATTCAGACACTAAAGAGTTTTCCTGAGAGCTCCCCTCCAATGTAGAGGATATAACCCCTATATCCCTGTGAAGAGTAATATTCTCTATGGAGCTGTTTTCATTCCGTAAAAAAAGAAATACTTTGATAGAGTAATTTCCATGAATGAGAGGTAAATATTCATTTTCATCCCTATAGTTTTTTACTTGAATATAAAGAGGTATATGCAGTCGCACTTTAAACAATCGGCCAGAAAAATCACAATTATCATCATTAACAGAATGACATATATTAAACTTTTTAAAAATTTCTAAGTGTTCTTCTTTGTCGGATTTAAGAGAAATAAGCTGTTGGTTAATATGAGATGTAAGCCGATTAACCCAAAGCCGGGGTCTTTTCGTTTTTTGTGCAAAATAAGAAATGACATGAGATAAACTTCTTTGTTTTTTTTGGCAAATATCACAATCCCGTTTCTTTTTCCCTAAAGAACAAGACCTACATTCAGAAATATGAGATTCTTCTAAACTAATGAGCTTCCCCTTTTTACTAATATAATGATATCGTAAATCCACTAATTGAAGCTCACGAGCAGACCCAGGAGGATCTATAGATAACCAAGGGTTAATAGCTAAAGAAATGGTTTTTATTCCTTTATTACTCCCTGAACCTTCAAAGGCCCTTTCATAATGAAACCAAACAGACTGATTAGAGAAGCGATAAGGATATATTTCCGTCCAATTTAAGCAACCACTCGAGTCTGTTCTAATTGAAATACAGGTTTTTTTAGATGTAGAAAATACAAAAGAAGAGCTTTCAGAACACGGGTTTTCAGACTCCATGTCATCAGATGGGCTTTGCATTGGATCTGTAATATTGGTTTTTGATTCCGTTATTATCTGCTGAGTGTTTTTTCTTATAGAAAGATCTTCAAAAAAGTGAATTTTAAATAAACTATTTTGTAAAGTATTATCAGGATGTATAGAATCCCTAAAACAAGCTTTATAGGTTATTCGGATCTCTTCCGGTAAACCATTAACCCGTGTAGGCACAACCTGACCTACAATCTCTTCTACAATAAAAGGAGCATCATCTGTAATGAGGCTCTTTTCTCCTCCTCCTCCCCATAGACCTTCCCATACACTACAGGACACACAGAAAAAGAAAAGATAAATCAAAAGCATTATTCTCGTGAAAACGAGGAACGAGAGTTCTATACCGGTCCGACATAGGTCATTTTGTAAAATTTTCATATTGAATCCCAATAAAAAGAAAGTGATAGCTTCTATGTTTGCTATAGAAAAACTTTTTTTCTAAATCAAGAGGGGAAGTAAAGATTACATAAAAAAAATAATTTCTTGACTTATACCCAGGGGGTATTATTTTTCCGTGGCTATTCGGTTCTTTCCTCCAATGAGCTAAACCTTTAAATCTGAGTTTTTCAAACCTTGTCCTAGCTCCAGCGGAATTGAGAAAGCTAATGCAACTGAAACCTCTAAGGGCTTTCCGTCCCATGAAAACAGGAACCCAGTCCTACCCAATGGAAAGGCAAGTTGTTGCCTTTCTATCCCGCGAAAGCGGGAATCCGAACTTCCTTCTCCCCTTGGGAGAAAACGAAATAGTCACATCACTATATAGGCAAATAGCGTGAACCGATAAATACCATAAAAGAATGTTGTCTTTTCCCTATAGATGAACTGACAATATATTGTTGAATAGGATCAGATAAAACATACCGAAAGCCTATTTCAAAATTTCCTTTAGGAATAAAGGCTTTTAACTCCATTAAAAAACCTTTTCTGTTGTTATGCCCATAAATAGCACTATTAAAATAAGCCGGAGCAGAGTCAGAGTTATTGTAAAAATATTCAAATCGAGAGTAGAGTTTGGCCCATTTCCAAAAGCTCATATCTAAAATACTATAAACCCTTTCTCCCCATGATTTATCAAAAGGGGCATCAAAATTTCTAAGGCCATTGTAACCGATAGAAAGATATAACTCCGGCCTTATTTTTATTTGTGAGCTTACATCAAAATTAATCCCATAGTAAGAGTGTTCAAATTGAGCGCTAGATAACTCTCCTGTAACTGTATTACCATAGCTTTTACTTTCATGTGCAATAAAGGAAGGCAGCTTTGTGAAATAAAAACCAGTAATATGCCCTTTGAAAGAATAATAGTCGGAAGGAAGCCACTCTCCATAAGTAAATAAAGAAGTAAAATAAGGAACATCCGCAATCTCATTATCCCTTTTAAAAGAATTAACAACTGACGGCATACTTTGCTGAAGAACCGTCTGTATTTCATAGGTTTCTTTTATATAGGAGTAGGAAAATAAGGCGGATAAAAAAGAATAGTTATCCAGTAAAAGAGGAGAACTTAAATATTCTTGATTTATAGCTCCCATTTGCAAGCTAAAACCCTCCGCCGGTCTTATATCAAAAAATCCCTGATTCATCTGTATAGGAGAATTAGAACGGGTCAGACGACGGCTTTGCACCTCTCCCTCTTTGATTACCAAGTAGGGTTCAAACCGAGCATAGACATAAGAATTAAACTCCAAGTCAAATTTGCCATATAATTTCACTTTCATCAAACGCTCACGGCTTTCCCTATTACTGAGGAAAAATCCTTCCACATGCGTTTTCCAAAAGCTATCTACTTCAAAGTTAGATGATATTTCTTTACTATCTACTTTATAGAAATGACTATCTTGGAGTTGAGCTTGGACTGACAAACTGAATATGCAAAAAAGCAACAAAAACTTTTTCAACTGAAAACCCCTTCAACTTTTAATTTCCTGAAAGTTGAAAAACAGTTATTAAACAAATAAGAAAAAGCCTCGTTACCCCGAAACAACTACATCTGAATTCAGTATTAAAACCCATTAGAGAAATAATAAAGAATAAAAATATCTCTTAACAAAGACTTAACATTTAAGCAGGCACCTAGGCTAAGTAAAAAATTGACGCAAGACAAATGCTGTAACACAAAATTTGGATTATTAAAAAAACCGATATTTATCTCTGATTCAATGATCTAAGGATGAGGAGAAAAAGCTTCCTGTAATAGAGAATAAATCCCTCCAAAATCTCCATTACTCATAATGATAATCACATCTCCTTCCATTACTTGCTTTTGTATAATAAGCGTCATGTCTTTTATACTATTTGCGTAAAAAGCAGAATGGCCTTTTTGATGCAAATTATCCACTAATTGTCTTGAAGAAAACCGTTCCTGCTCGGAAATACGACTGGTGTCATAAGCCTCCATGCAAAATACGCAATCAGCTAAAGATAAGGCATTTTCATAGTCCTTTTGAAAAATATTTCTACGAGAAGTATTAGAACGAGGTTCAAACAAAGCAATTATACGACGACCAGGGTATATCTCCCCAGCCGATTGCAACACAGACCTAACAGCCGTAGGATGGTGCGCAAAATCCTCCACCAAGGTAATACCTGAAAACTCTCCTAAAACCTGAAATCGGCGACGCACCCCCAAAAAACTTCTAAATGCGGACAAGGCTTTTTTTTGATCCAGCTTCAATAAACAAACTAAAGACCATACAGCTAAAACATTTAATCCGTTATATTCTCCATGTAAAGAGGTTTGTATTTCTGTTATTGATTGGTCAGGATTTCTGATCTGCAAAATTTGACCTCTCCCTTCAGATAAAATGGTTCTATCCAATAAACGCCAATCCCCTTTTTTAAGACCATAAGTAATAACCTTTTGCTTCGTAAAAGAAATCAATTTCTCCACCAAAGGGGAATCAATACCTGCTATCAAACAAGAAGCAGGTGAAACTTTTTTTTCCATTAAGAGACGAAAGGCCCGTTCCACTTCTTTTATATCTTGATAAATATCTGCATGATCAAACTCAATATTATTTAACAAAGTGTAAGTGGCATTATAATGAATACATTTGGGAGTTTTTTCAAAAAAAGCCGTATCATATTCATCCCCTTCCAACACAAACCAATGGGAATCATTTAAATGAAAGCTCCTGTCAAAGTTTTCCGCTACTCCTCCAATCATAAACCCAGGGTTTAAACCACACTCCTGTAAAACCCAAGCAGATAAGCAAGAGACCGTTGTTTTTCCATGAGTACCACAAATCATGACCCCTGTTTTAGTTCCTATAATAAAAGAATTAAGGGCGGAAGGCAGGCTTATATAAGGTAACCCGGATTTCAAAAGGGCTTGGGCCTCTGGCATATTTCTTGAAATGACATTCCCTACAATGACCAGATCCAACCCGGAATGAATATTTTCCGCTTTATATCCATGAATAGTGAAAATACCCATTTTCTTTAATTCTTCCGATACAGGAGGATAAAAATGGTTATCACTGCCACGGACATTATACCCCATCTTTTTTAGCAAACCTGCCAAAGAAGACATAGCTGTTCCACACACTCCCATAATATAAATGGTTGCCGAAGGTTTTAAATTTATAGAATAAATATCACTATCAGGACCACGATGAATTTTTAAGTGCAATGGCGTTCCTCCAAGATGAAAGAGATAGGATCCAACCCCTTCGAAAATATACTAGGTATTCTACTATAATAACAGCTTATAATTGAAAACCCCTCATACACTGGC
>JAPPLY010000039.1 GCA_028819305.1 Bdellovibrionales bacterium | reverse complement strand
GCACTCCTTTGTGAATTAATTTATTCATCTTAGGAAGACAGACCTATAGTTTTTTCCTAAGAGAATAGAAGTTAAAAAGCTCAGACATGTGTTTTGCCACAAAGCCACCTGTGGTTATTATAGTGATTTATTAGTCAATGTGTCCTTCAGGAAAATAGTTTGCCGGTTGAGGGTCCAAGGTTCTTGTCTTCCTACCTAGGGAAGACTAAGGACCGTTCCGATAAAGGCAAAGCTGTTTTCCTGAAGGAATACAATTATACTATAAATAGTGGGTGAATTTTCGGTTTCTTTGTAATAGCGGTCTCAACTAAAAAGCACAATTAAAGTAAAAGAGGTTAAGACCATAAAAGCCGCATCCAGAATATTGCTTCCGGCAATCACTCTCGATAAATGTGGCTTAGAGGATGTGGTTTGTAAAAAAGTCATTAAAGGAACAAAAAATAAACCTCCTGATAAAGCAATTATACTAAAATCAAATTCTCTAAGAGAAGCTAAGAGAAGTTTTAATCAATAACCCATTATTCGGTACCATAAGCATATCTTTTATAAGCTCTATAAAATTTTCTTATGTTTAATAAGTGCAAACTCTTTAAACACCTATGAAATCTTTACATGGTGTATAAAAAATTCTGTTCTTTTGAAATGAAATACTCTATATGTTCTATAAAAAATAAAATATAAAGAAATTTAATAAAAAGGAGATAAGAATGAAATTATACCGAACTGATATAGAAATAGCGAACTCCTTAACCCGTTCGCCTTTGGAAAGAAGTTCACAGAAACCACCAAGTATGTTCTTGCTAAAGCAGGGATCAGACAAGATAAGAATACTTTTAACTATTTTGTTGTTTATGCCATTTTTAAGTGTAGCATCTATTAATTTAGAGACACAAAGCCAGTTAGGCCCTGGTGATCTTTTTGAACCTTGGGTGCCTTATATTAAGGTAGAGGTACAAAAGTTATCTTTTGGTACTGAAGTTCCTAAAGATGTTGGAGAGTTGCCTTTTGTTAGACCGTTTGATGGTCCTGATAAGGATCCTTATGAGGAATTTCCACCTCCTTTAACTTTACTAGATAAAAGGGCAAAAGAAGCGGCGGTGGATTTTTGCCTAAATAATGCAGAAGTGGATCAGGATGATTGCATCCAACTTATGCTTTCTCGTGTTGAACAGTGTAGAAGAACAGAATCGCTCCAGGTGCAAATAAAATGTCTTAAAAGAAGTGGGTTCCTTATAAAACAAATGGAAATGGCTGTTAGACCATGGGATCCTGATGATTGGCCTTACCTGCTTGTGCCTGAGCCTTATCAGCCTAAGTCTCAGCCAAATGATGATGATGATGAGCCTCAGCCACCACTTGAATATGCTTCGAAAGACGATGAAGCAGAAAGTATCCCTTTTATAGAGGAGCTTCATCCTGAACTCATAAAACCTTGTTCTCCCGACAGTTACGATGCTGGCCCTGGTTCCGGTTCCGGGGGTGGTGGTTCTTCTTTTGGTGATAGTTATGATGGAGCTTGTTTCTTTTGATTTGTTTTTTGATTGAAAATAGCTTTCACATAGGAGGTAACATGAAAAGTAAAATAATTCTTTCTTTCCTCTTTTTCTTTTCTTCGTTTGTGTTTTCTGGGGAAGGTCCAGGACCGGAAGAAAATAAGACTTTTGGGGGGGGAGATAATAAACCCTTGTTACTCCGTTCTGGTTCAAAAATATTTAAAGCGGAAAATGATGGTTTTACATGTATGAATAGTGAGCAGTCAGGACTCATTTGTATGTCCCTTTTAGTTGCGGAATGTATTAAATCGGCATCAGACATTAAATACGGAACTGATGAAGCAATGTTTGAGTGAAGACAGCCTTATTGATCCTACTAAGTGTTTATTGAGTGGGGCTTATGGATTAAAGAAAGATATAAAAGAGTGTGAAAAACTATTTCAAGAAGGTAAGCAAGCTTAAATGAAATGGATAAAGGTTTATATCTTGTGATGTGCTTTGTTTTAACTTGTGAGTTCGCCCCTTACACCCCTTTTCGCCCCTTACACCCCTTTTGGTTTAGTATTCTTATATAAAATAATGGTTTTCTTCAGGAGAGAACAAGATTTAAAAGGCTCGGACATGCGTTTTGCCACAGAGCGACTTCTAGCCGCTCTTGTGTCAAAGCCGAACTCGCTTTTAAACTCTATTCTCTCCTGAAGTTTTTTATTAGGTTTAAAAAGAGATAAATTTATCATAGATTTTACTGAAGTTTGCCCCTTACCCCCCCTTTTTGGCTTTATTTTTTGTTAAAGAACCATCTTTTTAGAAAAAAGGTTTGTTTGTTTTGGTTTTTAGAGGAGGGACTGCGACCTGGGTTTTTAGTGTTTTTTACAGTTTCTTTTTTTGATGGATTTATCTCAGATTGTTTTTCTTGTAGAACTTCGTTCACCATTTTTATTTCCGATAAATCTTTTAGGCTGAGAGGGCTTCCTTGAACAAAAGAAGAAATATCTCTTTCAGAGTCGAACACTTTTCCGCTGGGATCTGTCACAGCTTCATCCATGAAGTTAAGGTTTTTCCCTCGGGCTTGTAATGCTTTAAAAATGTTAAGCCGTCTTCTTTGGCTTGTTTTTCCAACCAAACTTTGTTTAATATCTCCTGTCATTTTTAGCTGTTTTATAACAAAATGGGCTGTTTTATTTTTGTAATAATCCATCACGAGTACCGCTGCTCCTGTGGCTACGGCTGTTGCCTGTGAAGTTCCTGTCATGTGTCCGTATTTTCCTCCTGGTAAGGTGGATAAAATATTGTAACCGGGGGCTGATTTGTGGACGGTTTTTTGTCCCCAGTTGCTGCTTTTTAACACTTTATCTGAATGATCTGTAGCTGTTACAGGGAGGATATTACTCAGTTCATATTTAGCCGGGTAATAGCCACTTTTATCCATGTTTGATTTTTCATTTCCAGATGCGGCAACAAAAAGAATACCTTTTCGCTCTGCCGCTTGAATAGCTTGTTTTTCCCTTTTATTTCCATTTAAGCCGCCGCCAGAGTAGTTTATAATATGGGCTCCGTTTTGAACGGCGTAATGAATGGCTTTTATTGTATTATTTAAGTTATTTTTTCCGTTATCATTTATATCATAATATTTAAGCGTCATTAAGCTCACTTTAGGAGCAACCCCACTAATACCAATGCCATTACCCCCTTCGGCTCCGATAATTCCGGCTATGTGGGTACCGTGTCCATGAATGTCTTGAATATTATTGTTGTTTTTAACAAAGTTCCATCCGTTTATATCATCTACATAGCCGTTTTTGTCATCGTCTAAACCGTTTCCTGGGATTTCTTTTTTGTTGATCCATATATTCGCTTTAAGATCAGGATGATTTATATCTGTACCTGTATCTATAACAGCTACAATAATATCTTTGTTTCCTTTAGAAAATTTGAGCCAGGCGTCTTTTACATTGGTTTTTTGTAAATCCCACTTTTTCTTCATGAGAGGATCGCTCATAATAAGCTGAACTTCTTTTTCCGGCTCTTTTGCCGGTTTTGGTGTGCCTAGACTAATATGTCTTTGAGACGGCGTAATACCGGGTATAGCGCTTTCTTTTAAACTCTGTTGTATTTTAGCAGCGTCTGGTTGTTTTGCTTTACTGTTTTGAAGTAGGGTATTTTTATTCTTTTCCGCCCCCCCAACTCCAACTAGAGGAATAAAAAGGCTAAAAGCTATAATTAGAATCTTATCCATAATATTTTCCGTATCGGCTGTTTTATTTCTAACTTCAATTTTTATGTATTCAGTCTGTTAGTTGGTTCTGAAAATTTTTTCTTATTCAAAATTTGGCAACCAAGCCTTTAAGTCTAGAATTTCAAACCTTGTCCCCGCGAAAGCGGGAAGCGGAAGATGAGGATTCGTTTTTGGCCTCTTTTTACCTTTAAAAAGAAGTTTGTAGAAACCACAAAACCTTATCATTGTGAATACGAGAATCACACAAAATCAGTATATTTCCCTGTCTTTTTAAGGATTTACATTTTTTATCAGGGAAATATGTAGAATTGGTAATAAAGAAGCCCGGATTAAGAAATAAGAATTGAAAATTTGACTCTCACCCTACTTTAATTTAATTTTAGTTTTAGAGGGAAACTTTAAATATTTTGGAAGCTTCAAAAATGATGTCTATTTCAAAAAATCCATTAAAAACTTACGAAGTACGAATTGGAGACTGCTCTTTACGAGTAAAGTCTGCCCATAATTCTAATACTTTGAATGAAATTGTTCAAGTGGTTGAACAGCAGATCCGTTCTTCAAAAGCAAATAATCGGGCCTTATCTACGCAAAAAACATTTGCTTTATCCTGCCTGAACATGGCTGAGGAGTTGGTCTGTCTCAAAAAAGCTTTACGGCGGAAATTAGATCATCTGGAGTCTTCCACTCAATCTGTTTTTTCTGAATTAAAGTCTTCCTCTAAAAGCGGATCAAAATAACAGATTTAAAATCTCTGTTATTTTTTACGGTTTTTTATAAAAAAAGGGGGAGATTTTGTCTCAAGTTATTCATCTAAAACCAGAAGCTCTTTTTTCAAAATGGGCCTCTATTATACCGAACCGGTCAGGAAATGGTCTTCTTCAGAGATTTTTTTCCCTTGGGGACTTGTGTTCCCTCGGGGACTTGTGTTCCCTCGGGAGAAAAAAGCAGATGGCTGGCAAAGGCCAACCGGAGTGGTATAAATCCTCAAAAGGGAAGCTGAGAGATACATTTCGGGAGAAAGTTCGGCAGTATAAAAAAGGGACAAAAGGGGACTTTGCTAAGCCATCGGATCATCTGCTTTCAGAGATGCTATCTCAATTGGATATTTGGAAAAAAGGATTAACTGTAGCGAGTTATCACGCTCTGCCAGGGGAGCTATCTCCCGCTGTGTTTCACAGAAAATACCATCAAAAATTAACATTTGTTTTCCCTCAAATGAAAGAGGGGAGCTATGGCTTTGTTTCAGCTATTTGGGATAAGGGTAAAGATTGGGAAAAAAGCCCCTGGGGGGGCTGGCAGCCTTCTGGTGCAAAAAAGATACCTTTATCTGAAATTGATGTGTGCTTTGTTCCGGCATTGGCCTTTGATCGGGAAGGGCGGCGGTTAGGGCGGGGTAAGGGTTTTTATGATCGTGTTTTATCTCAGTTCACAGGGTTAAAGCTTGGTTTGGTTCATGCTTTTCAAATATGTAATTCTGCTTTACCAGAGGAGAACCATGATATTGGAATGGATGCTGTTTTGACAGATCATTTTATGTTTGTTCTTTCCAGCCGATTACAAATGTTTAATGTGAAGAAGAAAGTGGGGGTATAGCCACAATGATGGATTCATTTTGGATGTTGGTGAGTGCTTTATCAGGATTTTTCCTGGGTTCTCTTGTTTTCCTATTTTATTTGCGTCTTTTTCAAAAGCGTAGAAAAAAGCATCTTAAAAAAGAAGTAAATTTTATTATTAATCAGGCTAAGTCTAAAGCTATGCGAATGGAAAAGAGTGCTCTTTCCAGGGCTAGAGATAGGGAACGAAAGATGAAAAGCCAGGTGGAAGTCGAAATACGTAAGGAAAAGAAACAAATAGAGGATATAAAATATCAAACAGAGAGACGGAAAACCCGGTTGGAAAGAGATTTAAGAAGAAAAACAGAAGAGCTGGAGAATCAGATTAAAGATTTGAAAAAACAAAAAGAAGCCTCTCATATAGTGGAACAACAACTGAAAAAAGCGACTAAAAAAACAAATGAAAAGTGGGAGGAGCTAAATACTATAATGGAAAAAGCGGCTAGTTTAACCAAGGAACAGGCGAGGGAAGAAATAAAAAGAAACATGAAAGAGGAAGTACAAAAAGAGATAGTTCCCCAATTAATAGATATGGAAAAGAAACTAAAAAAAGAATCCGAGAAAAAGGCAAAATTAATTTTATCTCAGGCTATAGCTCGTTTTGCTTCGGAAGTTTCTACGGAAAGAACCACCACTTCCATTCCGATAAAAGGGGAGGAGACAAAAGGAAAAATTATTGGCCGGGAAGGACGTAATATCCGGGCTTTAGAGTCCGCTTGTGGTGTGGATATTATAATTGATGAAAGCCAAGAGATTATTTTAATTTCTGGTTTTGACTCTGTTCGCAGAGAAGTAGCCGTGCGATCTATTAATCAATTGCTAGAGGAGGGGCGTGTGCATCCCGCTCGTATTGAAGAAGTGGTTGGAAAGAGCAAAAGAAACATATTTGTTTCTATGGGGGAAGAAGGAAGGCAAGTGTGTTTTGACTTAGGTATTCATGATGTAAAACCGGCTCTTATAGAGGTGTTAGGCTCTTTAAAGTATCGGTTTATAGAAGGGAATAATGTTCTTAAGAGTAGTATTGAAGTGGCCCATTTAGCGGGTCTTATTGCTCATGAGTTGGGGTCTGATGAAAAAATAGCAAAGAGAGCCGGTCTCTTTCATGCTGTTGGTTTGGGTGTAGATCATCGTATAGAAGGCAGTTATTCCCTTGTAGGAGCGGAGTATGCCAGGAAACATGGAGAGTCATCAACTGTGTGTCAGGCCATTCGTTGTCATAGAGGGGAAGCTCCTGCCCAGTCTATTGTGGACCATATTGTACAGTCCGCTCATAATCTCTTTCGTGAGCGTCCAGGGGCACGAAGAGAGGTTATAGAAAATTATATTAGCAGGATGAAGGATATGGAGTCTGTAGCTAATAGTTTTGATGGAGTGATCAGGAGTTTTGCTATTAGAACAGGAAAAGAAATTAGGGTATTGGTGGATAATGGAAAAGTAACGGATGAGCAATCTTTTATGTTGAGCCGTGATATCGCTGAGAAAATAACAAAAGAAATGGATGAACCTGGTCAGCTAACAGTCAGTGTGGTGCGGGAGTGTAGAATGGTGGAGCAAGCCAGATAGGTTGGGCTATTTATGTTTCAGAAACAAAATATCATCGTATTTATATACCGAACCGGCATAGAAATAAGGCCCTTCAGAGACTTTCTTCCCTGGAGAGAAAAAAAAGACAGCCGGAAAACCTTGCCCTTGCGAAAGAAAGGATTAAACCGGACTGGTATAATTGGAGTGGACTTTAAGGAAATAGAGGTTTTTTGATGAAGAAATTTTCCTTTTCTTTCCAACCGATGAGTCCAGAAGAGCAGTTGAATCACCTCCGTTCGGGAGTTGTTGATTTTGTTTCGGAAGAGGAACTTTTGAAAAAGCTGGTGAAGAGTTTTACGCAGAAAAAACCTTTAAAAATTAAAGCGGGTTTCGATCCCAGTCGGCCCGATTTGCATTTAGGGCACGCTGTATTATTAAATAAACTTAAGCAGTTTCAGAATTTAGGGCATCAGATTATTTTTCTTATTGGGGATTTTACAGCGCAAATAGGAGATCCCTCTGGTTCGGATAAAACGCGACCGGTTTTAACCTCGTCCGAGGTCAAAGAGAATGCAAAAACTTATTCCAGACAGGTTTTTAAAATTTTGGATCGGAATAAAACAACTATATGTTTTAATTCCCAATGGACGGATAAAATGCTAGCTGGAGAGTTGATTTTTGTAGCAAGTAAGTACACAGTCGCGCGTATGTTGGAAAGGGATGATTTTTCCAAACGTTTTAAAACAAATAAATCCATCTGTGTTCATGAATTTTTGTATCCTCTTGTACAGGGTTATGATTCCGTTGTTTTAAAAGCGGATGTGGAATTAGGGGGCACAGACCAGTTGTTTAATCTCCTGGTAGGGAGGGAACTTCAAAAAAGAAGCGGACAGGAACCGCAGTGTGTTTTAACAGTACCGGTTTTAGAAGGCACGGATGGAGTGCAAAAAATGTCCAAAAGCTATGATAATTATATTGCTATTGAAGATTCTCCCAGGGAGATCTTCGGTAAAACAATGAAGCTCAGTGACCCATTGATGATTCGTTATTACGAACTTCTCACAGATAAGACGAATGAGGAAATAAGACAGTTAAAGGAAGACTTAAAAGCGGGGAAAGCGCATCCTATGGAAGTTAAAAAAGAGTTGGCTTGTTTTTTTGTAAGGCAGTTTTATGATTCTTCTACGGCGGAAAAAGAAAAAGAGCATTTTGAAAATATTTTTTCCAGGCAAGGTATGCCTTCTGATATTCAGGAACATATTTTTTCTCCTAAAGAGGAGGGGTTGTGGATATGCCATCTTATCCGTGAGGTGGGATTTTCTCCCTCTACAAGTGAGGCCCGGCGGCTGGTTCAAGGCTCTGCTGTGGAGATTAATGGAGAAAAAATCAAGGATGATAAAATCAAAATAGATTTAAAAAAGGGAGACGAATTTATTCTGAAAGCGGGAAAGAGAAGGTTTGCTAAAATAAAAGTAATGTAGTGTTAGTAGGATCACTTCTCTTATGAAGACAGACATGTAGGTTTTTATCTAAACATTAAAATATACTGATTGTGTTTGAAGAGGCTAGGAAGTTCGGACAAATAATACCCTCTGGGTATAGGGAGTTTAGAAGATGAAGGTTAAATTTTTACCTCAAAACATGTCTTTGGAAATAAAACCAGGGCAGAGTGTAATGGATTTAGCGAAAGAGAATAAACTACCGGTTAGTTCATCCTGTAACGGTATGTGTGCCTGTGCAGAATGTCGTGTCTATATTGTAAAAGGGGAGGCCCATATTCTTCCCCCATCCTCCCGGGAAGTGGAACTAATAGGAGGAGGATACTTTATTGATAACAGGCGCTTATCCTGTCAGTTGTTTTGTTTTGGTGATGTTACTGTTGACTTGTCAGAACAGGTGGAAAGACACAAACAGGGAGGGGCTGTTAAAAAACAACTTTTAAAACAGCTTTCTAAAGATAAAGCAGAGGGTAGTTCTTCTCTAGGAGGGATATTGGTTGAACAGGATCAGGAGATCAATAAAATACAAGTCTCTGAAAAAGGGGAAAAGAAAAGAAAAAGGGGTACTGATAAAAACAAAAAAAATCATTATGGAAGAAAGAGAAGACACTTCTAATATTTTTTAAAAGAACCAAAAAGTTACGCAAAAGTTTGTTCCCGTGGAAGCGGGGATAATACCTCTATGGGTATACTGCTCTTCATAAAAGAAGGGGAGACTTTCCATATTATTCAAGAATCTTTTATAAATATGGTTTGTAGAATAATTTCTACTTATTCAGACGAATTTCAACCAAAGTTTTGTATTTTTTTTCAGAATTACATTTTTTACAAGCTACCACTACATTGTTTTTTGTGCTGCGCCCTCCGCGTACTAAGGGAACCAGATGATCCATACTCAGGTTTTTTACATCAAATTTTTTTGTACAGTAATAACATTCTTTTTTATTCAGCTTGTTTTGCCACCAAAGTGTTTTTTTAAGTTCTTTAGCTTTTTGTCTTTCTTTCTTGATATATTCTTTATCCGCCGGTAGGAATAATTCTTTCATAAGGAAAAATTGCTACAAGTTTCTTTCTTTGTCAAATCTCCGGTGTTCTTTCCCCGCTCTTGTCATTCCCGTGAAAATGGGAATCCAGATTTGCTAAACTGAAAGCCACTTTGGTGGCTTCCCGTCCCGCGAAAGCGGGAATCTCGGGTGTAAAAAAAGCCGTTTCATAAAACTTATACTGGTTTGGTATAGTTAAACTTTTAGATTTATAAAATATTTTATGTAGATTTTTTTAAAAGCCCCATTGAGCATATAATCCGGGGTGTTTCATCCATTTTTTTAGTCTCTTTTTTATTCACAAGAGTTTCGTTCTTATATTTTTCCATAACGAGGTTAAGGATTTCCTTATCTGATATTTTTCTCCTGAACATTCTTTTAAGAGTATTTTCAGCCTCATTGGATAAAGGATAACGATGAATATCATCCATAATTTGTTTTTCTTCATCGTCTTTTTCAGAAATACCCTCCAGTTTTTCAAAGAGTTTTCTTCTCGGGTTTCGGCTGGTTCCCAGTCTGTTGGATAAACCAAATTTACTAAGATTTTTATGGATACCCTCCAAACCTGACTTAACTATCTCATAATGTTTTTCCGTTCTTTTTAAAGGCCTGGTATCCGGCTGGCATTCCGCTTGCTTTAAAATACTCATCTGGTCTTCTTTAATGCTTTTTCCTTCCTCATTAAGATAAAGTAAATAATTGTTTATATGAGATTTTGCAAAAAGCAACACTCCTTCAGATTGATCTTTCTTTTCAATCTCTTTTGATGAATGAACTACATCCGGCATATTCTTGACTATTTCTTCCAAAGTGGGGTCTTTTTTTATACCCTTGTTCCATATCTCCAAGGCAAAAGAAGAGAGGTCAATATCATCCGCCATTTCCTTTTCCAAAGTTTCTGATTTTTCGTTATATAAATCTATTAAAACTTGCCTTTCATTTTCAAAAAATTGCTCATCTGTTCCTATTACCTCCGCATTTTCTTTAAGCCGATTTTGGATACGATTCCTTAATTGGATTTGTCTTTCTAAATCCTCATCAGGCATAAAGGAATGGCAAAAAATTTTATCTGATTCTTGTCCAATTCGGTCAATTCGTCCTACCCTTTGAATCAGCTTAATAATAGCCCAAGGGAGATCGTAATTTATCACTGTATTACAATCCTGAAGATTCTGCCCCTCACTTAAAACATCCGTTGTTATTAAAATATCAATTTCAGATTCTTTGGATTTTTTTATGTCAAATTCATTACTGATAGGGTTATACCCATCGGGTATTATCCCCATTTTCACGGGGACAAGCTTTTCCGTACTTTTCGGTTCTTTCCTCCGAGCATCCAGGTCTTTAAATCCAGAACTTTCAAACCCGATCGAACTAAATCGTTTTATAATGGGTTGAATATTATCCATTCCTCCTGTTATAAGGCTTAAGTTTTTTAATCCCCGATTTTGAAGTTGATTTATTAAATACTCCGCTGTCTCTCTGGACTGAGTAAAAACCAAAACCTTTTTTTCTATCCTGTTTTTTAGTAACTCCTCAAGTGTTTTCAGTTTAAGGTCTTTCTCTGGATTCCAGTTCTCTGACTTCTTTAAGAGAGAAATAAACAGCTCCGTATCTTTTTTTAAATCTTCTTTTAGATTATCCGTAAAATAAGAAGAAGAAATCCAGCGTAAGCTCCGGCTGGTGTTTTCTTTATATTTTTTATAAGCTTCTTCTGCTTTTTTATAAAATGAGTTAAAATCTGTAAAAAACCAACTTGTCTCTTCACCCTCTTCCGATAAGCCAATCATGCCTCCTTCTTTGTCGTCAAAGGCGTCAGCAATCACTTCACCACTTTTTTCACCCACTATAAGGTCTTGTCCGGTGTTAATAGCATAAATAAAAATACAATTTCTTAAAATATGCCTCTGGACAGATTGCAAAAAAGAAAAACCACTGCTTTCCAGTCTTTTAAAAAGGTTAATCCGACAAAATCCTTTAGGATGAGCACGGGATCGTTCTAAGTCTTTAAAAAGATTTTTCTCTTCTATTGAAAGCCCTGTTAAGTTCTTTTTCTTATACTGGTTTAAATCGTATCTGGCTAATTTTAAATTGTTTATCATATCTACAACCTCTTCTGAAAAAAGCCTTTTATATTGTTCATCTACTTTGTATGAAATAGTTTTGGCCACTCTTTTAGGAAAAAACTTTTTTCCTCCATCGGAACCCTCTATATAATACCTGCCTTTTTTATTCTTTTTTCCGTAGTTGTCTTTAATAAAACTTCTTGTTCTTCGCACTAAAAATTGAGCCATAAGCTGTTGCCAATCTTCCGGGTAAGGGGATTCCTCAAAGGCTTTAAGTGTTGAAGTAAGCCCTTCCAAAGTCTTTCCTTCTTCTTTTAAAAATCTATTAGGGCGAATACCTAAATCTGCATCAGAATCAATAAAAAGTCCTAATTGGCTTGATAAATCTTTATAAGTCTTATTATAAGGGGTAGCTGAAAGCAAAATGCATTTACTGTCATTTTGAGTAATATAATCCTTAACTACCTGATACCTTTTGCCAAGGGGATTTCTTAAATTATGGCTTTCATCTATAATTACAATATGATGCCTTTTTAGATCAGGTAGTTTTTGTTGAACTTGACTTATAGGGATAACTCTGCCTCTAATGCGCCATTTTTGAATATGCTCATCCCACATAGCATATAAATTCTTAGGACATAAAATAAGACTTTGCCAACCATGTTCCTCCTCCAGAATTTTAGCCGTAGCTATAGCCATAAGGGTTTTCCCAAGTCCCACCACATCCCCAATCAACACTCCGTTTTTATAATAAACATGGCGAGCGGCTATACGAACAGCGGCAGATTGAAAATCAAAGAGGGTGTTTTTCAGTTCTTTTGGGATAAAAAAGTCTGTTAGTCCTTTTCTGGCATCTTCTGAAAGATGCCAAGCCATTTTCATATAAATATGATAAGGAAGCAATAACTCTTCCCCAGCCCAACTCTCTTCAATAAGGTTGATAATCTCTTGTGATATGTCCAAGCTAAATTGATCTTGCCATTTGTCCTCAAACCATTTACTTAAATTTTTGCAAGGTTCCTGATCTAAAACATCTATATTAAGCTCCCCATTTTTTTCCAACCCGGCATAAGTTAAATTACTGCTCCCCAGAAAACCAATTCTGCCGGCAAATTCTGTTTGATTAAAAGTTAAATAGAGCTTTGCATGAAGAGGATGGCGGGTAAAACATTTTACGATTACTTTTTTTTCTTTTAACTGACGAGCTAATTTTCTTAAGCCCTGCTCATCCTCATTAGAGGGAGTACCTGTCATTAACTGATTCTTAAATTTTTTAAGAGCCTTTGCTCTTAGTCTTCTGGCTTTTTTATTATCAGCATCCCAAACTTCTCTTTCATCCTGTAAAAGTTCTTTTCTTAGTTGCCAGTCAGGAGCATACATTCCTAAGAGCAGGCGACATTGATTTCCTGCTTCTCCTTTATATTTATCAATGAGAGAGGCTATTTTTTTCCAGCCACGAAGATTAAAGTAAGCTGTGCAAATATCAGACCTATGAGAGCGGCCTAAAGCATCACTTAAGCCGGATAAAAAAGAAACTTCCTTATTGTCGTATATTTTTGGCATTGGTTGGATTTCACTCTCAAGTTATACTTTATTATGCAGTTAAGATTGTTGTTTTTCAAAATGTTCAAAAGTTCTCTTGCTAAATTTTCCGAAAGTGATTATTTCAGTTCTTGGAATAATCACTTCCATATTGACAAGATCGGATTTATCTCGGTATTCAGGATAATAAGTGTTCCATACCACCTCTTTTGTTTTCTCATCTCTGTATCCGCTTTTATAAGGTATTATGGAGATGGTTTGTGATTCATGTCTTGATTTTGGATTTTCAGGGTATTTCCATAAAAGACAGTGATAAGCTTTTTCATTTTTAAGAGTGAGTAAAATTTCTTTGTTTTCCCATTCAATACATTTTTTATAAAAGTTGTCGTATGCCGGTAAGAATATCCATCGGGAAACAGCTCCCCCTTGGGCAAATAAGAACCACATAAAAGCGCAAATAATTGCAATCAGCAATATAATTGTGTTTTCGTTGACGCCAAGATAGCTGACCAAAAAGGTTTTAATATTCAAGAGGTCAGATTTGACTATAAATTCAGCAGGTAGCCAGGTGAGTGCCGCTATAACGACAAGAAAAAACAAATATGGCCAGCCGGACAAGCTGATTGTATCGTCAGGTCTTCTTTTATTATAAAAATGAATAAAAATCACTCCAGGGATCACCCATAGAACATTATGCAAATCCAACATACGCTCTTATAATCCACTTCTTTTTTTGACTGATTGATTATGATCTTGAATAGATTTTTGCACTTCGGGATCATTCCATAGTTCTTCTGCTGTTGGCCAGGGTTCAGCGACTGTCCCTTTTCCTTGGATCACTCTTTCCCAGTATGTTGGTTTTTTTTTCTGGTCCTCTTGACTGTTTTTTGCTACTTGCTCTTTATTTTGATTGGACATAAAAGCCTCCGGTTTGATTTTAGTTTTTTAAAACTAAAAAGCCCTCTTTATTAATTTGTTTAAACAAAAGTGATGTAGCTGAGTTCTTTCTTTTTTTGATAAGATATCTTTGTTTTATGACTTTTTTCCAAATGGCTATTAATTGTCATTAAGTTTTCAATTTCCGGCAGATCAAGGGATTGTTTTTTAACACAATCTGTCTGTTAGACCTGTCTTTGAATGTGGTTTACTTTGTCATATAAAGAAAATTTCTTCTATTGTATATTTAAAATTATAAAATCCCAAATTAAAAAACGCTTTAAAAAGCACATTTTGACGCTTTGTTTGAAAAAAATAAGCTTTTATTAAGACTTTATACCATTTTTTCTCTACAAGCAAAAAATATCAACTGGTTTTTCTTAAGGGCTGAATTTTTTTTAAAGCTTTACGGGAGGGATCAGCCTTGTTTGATACACTTTTCTGTTTTCTGCGTTTTTTAAAAGCTGCAAGGGCATGTTTTTTAAGAGTTTGTAAGCGTTCTTGATTTTTACCGGTTGTAAAAGTGCTAAGGATATATTCAAATTCATCCAAATTTAGACCATAAACATAAGCTACTATAGCATCTATTTCACCTTGTATTCTCCAACGTTCCTGTTCATCTTTAACCCCACCTCTTTGGATGCCAACTTCATCAGCCAGTTCATTAAATTCTTTTCCAATACAAGTGAGTTTTGCTGATCTTTCAACAAGCTCTTTAAAAAAAGGGTCTTTTTCTGTGAGTCTTGGAATTTTTAAAGACTTGATATAGTTTTGGGTAATATTTGCAGATATTCTTTTTCTAATAAGGTAATCAACAACAAAGCTATTTAAAAATACTTGAAGTACAAGCATATACTTGTTCTTTTGAATAGTTCTTCTTGATCCTATATAAGTTCCATGTAAACTATGTGCGAAAAATCTATTTTTTGGAATGACAGCAGAAATGAGGCTTCTTTCATTGGTATTACTGGCTACAGTTCTAATAACCAACCGATAATTTTTATAACATTTGTTTTTAAAGGGAAAACCTTTTCCTCGTACTTTTTTTGAATTTATACTAACATGGCGATTTACATAAGACAGATTATGGTTAAACTCATATTGATAAATAGCTTCTCCTTTATAGAGAGGTAGATGATCATCTGATAATTTTTGGGTTTTGAATAAATGAGAGTCATTTTTTTCATGAAGTTCACTATAAAATTCAGGATTCCACAGATTGTCTATATGTTTCCCTAACATAGGAAACTTACTTGTTTTTTTAAACAAATCGATATCTCTTTGGGTTTTAAACTCAATGATAGAACAATCACGAGGAGATAGTTTTCTTATCTCGTTTATAGATTGTTTCATTGAAGGATTTTTAGGAAATTTATATTCATTGAGAATATTTAAGTCCCTCTCCATAAATTGACAGGGAAACTCATCTTGTGGCTTATCTTTTTTTAAATTAAGCAAAAGAAATTTCAACTGTGGATGAACTCCTTCAAATATCTTTCCTTTTCCATTACTCATTTGATTTTGAAAATCAATCAATCCTTCTATCTTTGCTTTTTTAAAAAGCAGCTCTCTTCTTAATCCAATAGCTCCATCATCTTTATGCAAGCCACTTGGAAGGACAATTCCAAAAAACCCATTTTCAACTAAGAGTTCAAAACATCTCTCTGTAAAAAGTCTGTAAGTATCCATGTCCGCTGAGGCTTGTTTTTCTGTTCCATTTATGTTGATTATTTTGCCGGATTGATATTGATACAGCTTGGAAAAATAGTCTCTTTGGAACTGATAAAACTCTTCTGTTTTCAAATAATCTTGTTTGATTTCAGACTGCTTTAATAATTCCTTCTTTTTCTTCTTTACTGCTTCTTTTTTGGTTTTCTTTTTATCAATGGATTTATCGTATTTGTGGAAAAATTCTCTATCCTCTGTTTTAACTTTTTCCCAAGGTGGATTAGTAATAATAATATCAAAACCTCCTTTATTCATAATCTCATTAAAAGCAAAATCCCAGTGAAATGGTTTTAAATTTCTGGAATCCTCTTTGGAAGAGAAATCCTCTGGCAATACAAATCTTTTTTTACCAAAAATTTTCTTTTTGCCTTGAATATCTGTAATTTCTGAGTATTTTAGTCCCTTTTCTTTACATTTATCCGCTAATACACGGTTGAGCTTAAAATTGTTTTCTTCCATAAAGTTTGATATTTTATATTTTAGCTCTTTCAATTTTTCAAAAGATAAAGCTTTGTTTTTATATTGGTTCACCATCCTGTTGTATCTATCTTTTATCTGTTGATAGGATTCACCTAAAACAGCATCCCATTTAAGTTGTTCCTCACCCTCTTGCGCTTGTTTTGCTTCTTTTAAAAAACCTATAAGGGAATTACCACACATAATATTAAAGTCCATATTGGGCAAAGGCTCTAATTCCTCTATCTTAAGAGCAGAACTAACAAGGGAAAGAAAAAGTCTTAGCTTACAAACTTCTGTAGCCTCTTTCATAATATCCACACCATAAAGATTTTTAAGGATAATATTCTTTTTTATTCCATAAAGAGCACTTTTATTTTTCTCTTTAAAACTTTTAAGCCAGTCTGTAAGGTCTCTATCTGCCAAGGTTTCTATTTTGCCAATAATGGGGCTATAAATATCAATTAACTCCTTCATGGCAGAAACCAAAAAAGCACCTGAACCAACCGCTGGGTCTAAAACTGTTAAAGTATTAAGGATACTATCTTCATTAGTTAAAAGTAGTTTGCATAAGGGGGCATCCCGCTTGTGCAACATATCCGCTATAGTTTCAAACTTATATCCCTTGTTATTCACCTTTTCCAGCACGCACTTTTGAATAGTAGTTCGGCTTAAGTAACTTGTAATTTCATCTCTTGTATAATAGGCTCCAAGGCTTTTTTGTTGCAGTTCATTGATATATTTTTCAAAGATATACCCCATAATATCCGGGCTGATCTCATTATCAGATTTTCCTTCTTTTCCTTGTAAGCTCCAGTTATATTTCCTAAAAATTACAAATGTCTCATCAAATGCTTTGTCTTGAACTTTAATTTTATTTTTGTATTTCTCTTCAATAGGGTGGGGAACAAACAGCCCTCCGTTTAGATATTTAATTTTTCCAAGAAGTTTTGTTGCCTGGTTGCTTCTCTCTTTAGGTTTTTTAGCAAAACCTTCAAAAAAAAGGAGTGTCAAAAATTCTGAATAGTAGCGATCCTTTCCTCTTTTTTTGCTCTCATTAAGTTTAGTTTCCAAATAATAAAAATCTGTATTTACAAAACCCTTTTTTTGAAGAAACCAAATAAACATCAAGCGGTTTAATATCAAAGAAGCAAACCATTTTTTTTCCTCTTCGCTTTTTATTCCATCTATATATTTCAAAAAACTGTTATGATTGCTTTTAAAATTCTCAAAAAATCTTTTTGTAACTTCTTCTGTGTCAAAAGCTTTTTCCAGCTTGTTTCCTATCTCTGATATATTTGGTTCATCTTCTATTCCAAAATGAATCCCTGCTAATTTACTGATGAAATAGTCACTATTTTGTCCCTTAAAGTAACTGTGAGTTCTGACTTGCCCTTCTTTGGATAGATAAGAGAGAGAGAAAAAGTTCTCTTCATCAGAAAATAAAGCAAGATGTTTGTGATGCTGATTTTTCAATTCCTTATGAAATTTCTTTCTTGCAGAGTTACTTTCAAATTGTTTTAATGTGTCCTGACTAAATTTCAAAACAGGAACACTGCTTATCTCTGCTAATACAGAATAGGAAACAGGGTGACCAGTGATTTTGAACTCACCTAATTTTGGGCCTGTTGGATGCTCCCATCCTAAAACCTCAAACATTTTATTAAACTGGAAATGGGTAAGATGCTCTCTCAGTTGTGAAATATCCATAGAGAGCTAGATCGGAAAATGCAAAACAAGACTTAAATTTACTGTGTATAAGCCCTAAGCCCTAAAAGAGATAGGTTTTAAATCAGGATAAGCATGTTTAGCCATTACCCAAGAAGAAAACAAATCAACGAGTATATCACACTTTTGACAAGTTGCTTGCATAATCCAAAAGTAGTAAAGCACATCACAAGAATATCCATTAGAATCAGTAGAACGATATAGTTTGAGTATCTTTTGTCCACAATATATAGATAGGGGGGTCAAGAGGCAAATCTATTAAAAGATTCAGAAAATAAATCTGCTATTTTATGATCCAATAAAATTAAACCTTGGTTCAACGATTTTTGGTCACCACAAAATAATTTAAAAACTCAAAAGATAGCTTAAAATCTGTCTTTGGTGATACTTCATTGTGGTGATAAATTCCCGGAAGCATTTGAATTTTTAAAAAATAAAGTTAAGGGGGTAATTACAAATAATTACTATTATATTGAGGATTACATTATAGATTATAGATCATAGACAAAAGATAGCTCATGTTTTTGATTATCCTGATGAGTTGTTACAACTTTTAAACTGGAGTTTTCCTGAAGTGAGCTAGTATAGAAAAGCGTTTACAACACAACTCTATACTACCGCATATTAAGAACCATTTTTTAGTTTCTTTATTTCTTTTTCAGACAAACCTGTCACTTCAGCAATAACAGAAATATCTAACTTTTTCTTAAGCATATTTAGAACAACCTGTTGCCGTTCTTCCTGTCGTCCTTCCTGTCGTCCTTCCCAACGGCCTTTTTCTTTGACAATTTCCAGTACATCCTGCATAAGTCCTCCTTGTTTTAATACCCCTGCTTCTACAAGCAGCTTTTCCACTTTTTCCCAAGTCTTTGCATCTAAGCTTGTATTATCTTTTAAATACTCCAATACCCTTAATTCTACAATCCTTCTTTCCTTCCCCTTTAAATCCTTCAGTATCTCCTCAAACTCAGCATAAGCCTCACTTATTTTTGATACAGTTGGTTTCTTCTTTAAACTCCATATCTCTGATAACAGGTTTATGATACTATACCCCTTAAATTTCCTGCCCTTATAGGCTTTTCGGATTTTAGGGTCTTGCGTGTTTATTATCTTTGGTTCATAGTTTATCATATTTTTTCTGGATTCAGCAGGAATCCTGGAAAAAAGAGGTCCAAAATCTTCTTCTTGGAGGGATTTTTTCCATTTCAAAGGTTCTTTGCCATGAAAGAACAGCACAGTGATTATAGGCTGGGGATAACCCACTTGCTGAATGCTTTGTTTTCGACCTAACACCTGATAATCTAAAAGTTGGCTAAATGCGTTTTTATCATAGTGGCTTTTGTGTTCTAAAAGAATGAATATTTTTACCCGGCTTTTTGGATAATTTTTAAAAGGGAGAGAAAAAACAAGGTCTGCTCTTTTTTCTTCAAAAGTGTCTTTTTCTATTTTTATCTTTTTTAAATCATAAGCTTTTAGTTCTTTTTTTGAAAAGATAAGCTGAAGTAGTTCTCTGCTGAGTTCTGGGTCAGAGTAGAAAGCCTTAAAAAATCTATCGTGGCTAAAGGTGGGTTTTTTGTTCTGAAGCTTTTGTTTGTTTATGTGTGTTTTCATGGTGCTTTTATATGTGCAAGATGGGAGTAGTGGAAAGAGGGGGTTTTAAGGTACTTTTGAGAGACAAAAAATCCGAGATTCGAATATTTAGTCAGATGCTGGTAGAAACATAGAGAAAAATACAATGGGCAAAAGTGAGTTCGGCCCTTGAGCGCAAGGTGGTTAGATTCCCGTTCCCCGCTTTCGCGGGGACAAGTTTCGCGGGACGGGAAGCCACTAAAGTAGCTTCCCGTTTATGAAGGAAGGAAAGGTAACGAATTGCCTTTTTGTATAACTTCATTCCTTTAGGAAAACAGTTTGCCGGCAGAGGGTCCAAGGCCATTGGTTTTCTACCTAAGAAAGACAAGGGCTGTCCAGATAGAGGCAAAGCTGTTTTCCTGAATAGAATATGTACTAATAAATGATTCTTAATATATTGACTTAAAGCGATGGAGCTTCTTTAATAGAAAACAGGATTCAAAATTTGAGTTAGGCCCTTGAGCGCAAGGCGATTAGATTCCCGTTCCCCGCTTTCGCGAGGACAAGCTTCACGGGAATGACAGTGTTTCTTTGGGACGGAAAGCTACCAAAATGGCTTCCAGTTTAGCATATCTGGATTCCCGCTTTCGCGGGACTGAAAGCCCTTAGAGGGCTTTCAGTTTACGAAGAAAGGGTAGGCAACAAAGTGAGGAGGTGCAGGTAGGTAACAACTTGTCAGCCTGTTTAACAGTTCTATAAAAAAAGGAGAAGATAATGGAAGAAAAAACGGACACTGTAAAAGAGAAAATTCAAAAAATGTTGAAAGATAATCCGATCCTGCTTTTTATGAAGGGCAGCCCTGAACAGCCTATGTGTGGATTTTCAGCGAGAGTTAGTCAGATTTTAAACTTTATGCAGGTATCCTTTCACTCTTATAATGTACTGAACGATGAGAGTATTAGAAGCGGGATTAAAGAGTACGCTCAGTGGCCTACTATTCCTCAGCTCTATGTCAAAGGGGAATTTATCGGAGGTTGCGATATCGTACAAGAGCAATTTGAAAGTGGAGAGTTGGAGAAACTCCTGTCAGAGTTTAAAAAGGATATCCCTCAAAATCCCTAATAGACTCTTTCGGAGCGTTTGACCTCACATTAGTTTAAAAAAGACTCTCCTCAAAACCTCTAATAGACTCCACTACACCTATATCAGATCGCATTTGCATTCCAGGCCAATAAACTCGCTTTGCTTGTTCATAAGCTTGACGGATGGCCTCCTCTTTTGTGTTCCCTAAACCAAGGGCATTGAGCACTCTTCCTCCATCTGTAAGCCACCCTTTATCTGTTTTTTTAGTGCCAGCGTGGAGAAAATAAGAATGGGGAGATTCAAAACCAAGATTCCCCTCAATGGGCACTCCTGTTATCGGTTGAGAAGGGTAACCTTCTCCTGCTAATACCACACAGGCTGTAAAATAATTTTTTTTCCAAATTAAATTAGGTAACTCTCCCCTGGCCACAGAAAAAAACACTTCAGCCCAATCCCCATCCAGTAAAGGAAGCAGAACCTGTGCTTCTGGATCACCAAAGCGTATGTTGTACTCCAGTACAATAGGAGTTTTGTTTGTTATCATCAATCCTATATATAAAAGGCCGTGGTAAAATAATTTATGATCTACTATTCCTTTAATGCTGGGCCTAACAACTTGCTCCTCAATCCTTTTTTGCAAAGTTGATGAAATGATATAAGGAGCAAAAGCTCCCATTCCCCCGGTATTAGGACCTTGGTTGCTATCTTTAATTTTTTTGTAGTCTCTGGCAAAAGGAAGAAGTTTGTACTCCCTCCCATTGGTTAATACAAATAAGGAAAGCTCCTCTCCCCTCTGAAAATCTTCTAAAAAAGCTTTTTCCCCGGCGGGCCCCAATTTTTTTTTTTCAAAAATAAGCTCTGCCGCTTTTTTTAACTCTGCTTTACTATAACAGATGAACACCCCTTTTCCAGCCGCCAATCCATCCGCTTTTAACACTATGGGAAAAGGAAAATGGGCACTCGCCGTTAGAGCCTTTTCCACACTATCTACTTCTTTAAACTCCGATGTAGGCACCCCGGCCGCCATCATAAAACGTTTGGCAAAAAGCTTGCTGGACTCCAATTGAGCGGCTTCCTGGGAAGGACCGAACACAGCTACATTTAGAGATCGAAAAAAATTGGACCAGCCATCGGCCAGTTCTTGTTCCGGACCAATAACAACCAGATCTATGTTTTTTTCTTTAACCCATTTTCTAATGGTATTTTTATTTAAAGTCTGGTTCTGTAAACAAATAGCTTGCGGTTCAAAACCAGCCCTCCCAGGCCAAACAAAAATCTGACCCACTTGAGGAGAAGTAGCTAAAGCCCGAACTAAAGCCTGTTCTCTTCCTCCTTTTCCGATCACCAACACATTCATGATGAAACTTTCCTTATTAGTCATTCTTGAAAAGTTTTCTTACTAAGGTTATTTCTTTAAAATAACAAAACTATAAATAAAATCAAATTGTTAAAATTTGTTTAGAACCGATTTATTAGTGGATAGCCCCTATTATAATCCTTAGTTCTTATTTATTTCATTTTCTTTTTGATAGATTGACCTTCGATCAAAATGTCTTTTACAATCGGAACACCTGTTTTTGTAATGGAAAGCAGAACTTCTTTTTTTATATTTTTATTTTTAAAGAGCTTGCTCATTTTATTAAAATGCTTTTCTGGAATGTAATAACGATGAGAATGTCCTTCTCCCCCTAAAAAAACGAGAAGACCACACTCACATATCCCTTTTATAAATAAGGTGCAGTTTTTATCTGGTTTGTGATGAAGACCAATTCTTTTATAAGGTTCCAGACATATATGCGCTTTAAAGGGACACCTTGACGTTTTTTCTAAAGAGACACATTTTATGCCATAATTAATGGAAAATTGCAAAAAAGAACCCTGTAGTGAGTCTGACTGTATATGACTCCATTTGATAGGAAATACTCTGGTTTGGTTGGTTTTGAGTTCATAACTTTTAAAAAGAGCCAGTCCTGCTAAGGTCAGGATAGGAAATAAAAGGGCTATAACCAGATTATATTTTGTGTGTAAGAAAGCTATTTTTTGGTTCAACATAAGGGGCCTCTCAAGTATTTACTCTAGTTTTTTTGTCCAAAGGGCGATTTTGTCTTTATTTTTTTGTATTAATCTAATAAAAACAACTATGATAAGAGCTAAGATAATAAAACTGATTCCCATTAAGTTCGAGCTATATAATTTTTCCAGATAAAATATAAATATTCGAATAATTAAAAAGATAATCGCCCATGCAAATAAAATATAATTTTTTATACTAACAGCAAAAAGCCCGGTGGAAACTAAAATAAGGGCAGTAAAAAACATTTTTATAAAATTTTCTTCATCCGGTAAATGAACAGCGATAGTAAAATACACCGTTAATAAAGCCAGTAAAGTAGATAATAATATTTTTTGTATTTTTTTATAGGGGCTTTCATAAAACATATAAGCTATGGCACCTAATAATAACCCTATAGGAAGTAAATAATAAAAAAAGGAAGGGTGACTATACGCGGTTCCATCCCAAATTTGATCAAAAGCTAATAAACTGATACCCCCCAATATCACAGTCCAAGTAACTAATGTGTGTTTATATCTTTTTATAAAAGAGGGTATGGGAGTCGTTGGTATGTAATAATAAAGAGAAATGAGAACGAAGCATAAAAAGTAAGTATATAAAAATAAGAGAACGAAAGGAGGGTCTAATTCCTGCCCCCCGTCTTTTGCTATTTTTTTACTAAGAAGAGAGACCCATACTAGGGTATTTGCAAAAAGCCCTGTCAGCCATAAGTATATAGGTATTTTATTTTGGTACGGATATATTTTTAGGAGAGCTAAAGTCATGATATGTAGAATCAGTATAAAAAGTAAATATAATAACCAATTATCTATATAAAAAACTTTTGCTGAAGGTGCATAAAACTGCATGAAAAAAAGATAAACAGAAGCGATCAACCCCATAATTAAAGACCATCTGGTTAAAGTTTTTATTTTGCTCAAAAAAAACTTTGTTTTGTCACAAAAAAAATACAGGAGAAAAAACAATAAGTATAAAACCTGGCAAGCTGTTACAGGAGCATAAGTGCTGTCTAAAGAGGCAGCCCATTTAAAAAAGCTAAAAGAAAAAACGAACAACCATATATCTGTGGTTATTTGTTTTTGAGAGAAAAGCATAAGTCCAAAAGTAATAACAGACCATAATAAAAAAGCTCTCCATCCTCCCCCTTCGAGATTATAAATTTGAGCTATAAGACCGATCCCCCCCATACATAGAAATAGGAACAGAGCCAGCAGGGCTTCGAACCAAGGCGGATTGTCTTTCATTTTTATAATAGCGAAAGCTAAAAAACCCATGAGTAAAAAATAAAAAGTGAGTTTGATAGCATCGGGAATAAAATTCCAATTAGAAGCGACTAAGGAGAGGATTCCCAGTCCGGCGGAAACAGCAGCTATAATTAAAAAGCCGTAAAGCACCCATGATTTATGAGGAGTCTTATAAGAAGGTCTTTCCCTATTTAAAATAGCTTCGGCCTGCTCAGGGGTGATGATTCCCTGTTTAAGCCATTTGTGCACTTTTGTTTTTAAAAACATTTATACCCCTTGGATATGATCCTCGTTTCTTCGGAGACAAGCTTTTCCACCCTTTTCCAATTTGTCCTATTTAATAGCTAGATTTTTATACTGATCGTGTTTGAGTTTTACCGTTTCTGTAAGTTTCTTCTGGAGCGTGAACGGAGTTAGGAAGGCGTAAATTCTATCTGGATCATAAAACCTACGATTAGTATAATGCACATTATAAGTATATGTGGCAGGTTGTTATGCATCAAGTGATATGTTAAAAAAATTATTTCATAAAAAGGGGGAAGGAATGAAATTTACAGGCTTTAAAAAAATATTTTGTGGGTTCTCTTTGTTATTATTTTTTCTCTGTAACATTATAGAACTATTTGCTTGTGAGGAATCTTTTTTACCTGGAACTATTGCATTTTCTCTTAGAGTGCAAAACGGGGGCATCGCTGCTCTTACTCACACTATTCAATCACACCTGGAAAAATCTACTGGTTATTACTCCAGGGGAGAAGTAAAAATAGGACTTATAGATTACCAGTTGGCTTTGGAAGGAGATAGGCAAATGGCCGCTCAATTAGATATGAGGTTTCCTATTTATGATGAAGATGGACATACTTATTACATGCGAAAAGGAGAGCCTCCTCCTTTTCCTCTCAACAACACAGAAAACTATGAAAATGCAGTCAGATCAGCTATAGAAGACTTTAACAAAGCTATTGAAATACATCCGTACTTTTATCAAGACGTCTCCCGCAGAGGAGAACACCAAAGGTGCAGGGATAATACAATAAAACAGATGAGCTAGCTGTTAGTTTCTCTTCGTGATTTCCTTTTTCCATTCCGCTACCACATTCATAGTTTCCAAAGGGCTTTTTTCCTGAAGAGGGTAACTTTTTATCTCTCTTATTAACTCTTTAAGTTGCTTATCTTCTTTTTCCCTAGGCGATGAAACAGAAGTAGAAGAACCTTTAAAACCAGAAGGTTTATGAGAGGTAGAGAATAAATCCATTTGCTGCTGATGAGGATAAACAGAAGCTCCGGCTTCTCTTTTTTTCAGTAGCTCTTCGGCTCTCTTCACCACTCCCAAGGGAAAACCCGCTAAACGAGCCACATGAATTCCATAAGACTGGGCCAAAGCTCCTGACAACAATGTATATAGAAATTCAATTTTTCCATTTTTTTCACTCACACTGAGATGGGCATTCCTAATCCTGGGAAAACTTTTAGCTAAATCTGTTAGCTCATGATAATGAGTGGCAAAAAAAATAAGACTTCTCTTTTTTTGCACCAGATATTCCAATATAGCCTGAGCCAAACTCATTCCATCGTAAGTAGCTGTACCTCTACCTATTTCATCTAATATCACCAAAGAGTATGCATCCGCTTGTTTTAGGATCTCAACAGATTCCTTCATTTCCACCATAAAGGTAGATAGTCCCTGAGAAAGAGAATCACTAGCCCCAATACGAGTAAACAGCTTTGTAAATACAGGCAACAGGGCTTGTTCCGCCGGAACAAAACTACCGGCTTGAGATAAGATTACACTTAAAGCGACTTGCCGCATGAGGGTGCTTTTTCCGGCCATATTAGGGCCAGTTAATAGAAGACATTCTCCTTCCTTCATACGAATGGTGTTGGGAATAAAGTGCTGTTTTTGTTTTTGCTCCACGACTGGATGACGACTGTTTACCAAAACCAGTTGATGGCCAGCAGTAAATGCCGGGCGTGTATAAGATTGCTCAATAGCTAAGTAGGCGAGAGCAACATGAACATCCAGCTCACAAATAATTCGGGATAAATAAAATAAGTCCGGCAGAGATCCCATTACTTTTTGTCTTAAATTTTCAAAAATAACAAACTCCATTTCTATTTTCTGTGCCCGGGAGGAGAGGATTTTTTCTTCTATAAGTTGCAGTTTTTCCATTGTATATCGTTCGGCCTGAGTGAGAGTCTGTTTCCGAACATAATAAGAAGGCACTTTTTTAGAATGTACTTTTGTAACTTCAATATAGTAACCAAAGACATTGTTATAACGGATTTTTAAAGAAGGGATACCTGTTTGCGCTCTCTCCTGTGCTTCTAATCGCCGCAAACTAGATTGTCTTTTTTCTGTCTCTTCGATAAGTTTATCTAATCCTTCTGAAATCCCTTTTTTAATCATATTTCCTTCTTTGATTCCAACGGGAGCATCCACGCGAATAGAGCGGATAACTTCCTCCACTAACTTATGAACAGAATCCAAAGTAACAACGGGAGAGCAAAGGCTTTGATCGAAAAGGATTAATTGCAAACCTGTTCGTAAAGATTCAGCTAGAGATAAAAGATCTCTGCCATTACACTGAGGATGAGAAACCTTCCCCAACTTTCTTTCAATATCTCCCACCCTGGAAAGGATATCCCTCACCTCTTTTATTTTTTCCGGTTGAGGGAGCCATTTTTCTACAGAGTTCAGTCTGTTTTCTATTTCTTTTCTATCCGTGGATGGACAGCGAAGACGCGCTTTTAAAAGTCGCGCGCCAGAAGGTGTTTTAGCGCGATTAACAGCGGAAAATAAGCTGTCTTTTGTATCTCCATCGTAGGTTTTAAAAATCTCTAAATGCTCTTGCGCTTGAGAGGAAAACCAAAGCTCCTTTCCTATCATTTTTTGTTGAAAAGGCTGAATGATTTTAATATTTCCTTTTTGAGCAGCAATATAACATTTTAAACGATAGGCGCTCAGAGGCAGTTGGTCTGTTTTATCACTCCTATTTCTCTGATCGGTAGGCTTCGCCAAATTCAAATCAATTTGGTTCATTTCTTCTAATGACGGGTCTTCAAAAACACTGAAATGAAACTCCTCCCAATCTTTTTTGGAAAACATTTTTTTCTTTTGTTCTGCTGTTAGAACCAATTCCACAGGGTTTAACAGACGGATAAGGTGCCATCTTCTTTGTTTATCTCCAGTCATATAGAAAAACGCCTCTCCGGTGGAAGTATCTGTAAAACTCACAGAACTATCATCAAAAGCGCAAAGATAATGCGCTCTGAGTTGATCCAGATTTTCAGGGTCATAAACCATTCCAGGAGTGAGAATACGGGTGACAGCCCTCTTTACTAAACCTTTTGCTTGTGACACTGGTTCTATTTGATCGCAAATAGCTACTTTGAAACCAGCCGCTAGTAGTTTACCAATGGGGCCAGCAATACTATGATGAGGCACTCCACACATTTTAGTTACATCAGAAGCTTTTTTATTTCTTGCCGTTAGGGTGATATTAAGGATAGGAGCCGCCTTTTCGGCATCCTCATAAAACATCTCAAAAAAGTCCCCCATTCTAAACAAAAGAATTTTATCTTTATGAAGGGACTTAATTTGCCAGTATTGCCTCATTAAAGGGGTTAGTTTTTGTGTCTGCACAGTAACTTCTCTTCTATAAGAGGCTTAAGAATCAGTCAACAACTCAGGACAAATGAACAAAAGCGAAGACAGGGTTTTCCTGTTAGATTTTTATTTATCCAAAAGTTTAGAACTCCTGAAAGGCCTGGAAAAATAAAACCCTTTGGGTTTAATAAGGTTGTTTTTGTTCATACTATAATAAGTGCACTTCTTAAAAACCCTTTGGGTTTAGAACGGAAGTTCTTCTTCTTTTGTGTTAAACTCTGGTTCTTTTTTAAATTGAGAAGCCGTTGTTTCATTTATTTCTTTATCAAAGTTTTGCGGGGATTTTCCTAAAAATAAAACTTGTCCGGCTACTATTTCCGTTGTGAATCTTTTTTGTCCCTGTTCTGTTTCCCATGAGCGGGTTTGCAAACGGCCTTCTATAAAGACTTGACGCCCTTTTGTTAGGTATTTTGCACAGGTTTCAGCTAGTTTTCCCCAAACCACAATCCGATGCCATTCTGTTTTTTCCTGACGCTCTCCATCTTTGTTCATCCAGCTCTCGCTTGTAGCCAAATTAAATTGAGTAACCGTTTGTTGATTAGCCGTTTTTCTTACTTCTGGATCGGCCCCCAGATTCCCTACTAATGTGACTCTATTTACTCCAAACATAACTATCTCCTTTCTTTAACAACTTACGGTAGGAATTTATATCACAGAAGGTAAAGTAGGTGGTTGAAAAAATATAAAATATCGCTAAGTGTCATAAGTTATTTGATAAATCGAGAGTTTTAATTCTTTACTATTTTCTTTTAAACCTATTGTTAGGATTGCTATACCATTTGTTTCAAAGTTATACCGAATCAGTATAGAAATAGTACCTTCTTATTCCTAAAAAAAGAAACAACGGAAAGCCTTTTTCTTACGGAGATGGGGGGTCAAACCACTAATTATGATTCTCTTTTTTGTTCAGAAAGCTTTGTCAGGATTTCTGCAATTTGCAAACCGTTGAGAGCCGCTCCTTTTCTTAAGTTATCTGCGGCTATCCACATCATCCAGCTTTTTCCCTCTGATTCTGGCACAGTTCGGATTCTTCCTACATACACATCATCTTTTTCATCTACAAATCGTTGATGGGGTATGTGCTCTCCCTGAAGAACAGTCAGGTTTTCTTGTTTTTCTAAAGCCATTATTACCTCTTCTTTATTGGCTGGTTTTTTAAAAGTAACAATGACGGCTTCTCCGTGACCATTGAAAGTAGGTACCCGTACAGCTGTGGCACTTATTTTTAAATCCGGTAAGTTGAGAATTTTTTTTGTTTCCCGCATAAGCTTTGTTTCTTCCGTGGAAAACCCATTTTCATTTATAGTTCCTATTTGTGGAATGCAGTTAAAGGCGTATGATCTAACATCGGAAGGAAGTGACACAGAAATAAGACCCTTTGGGTTTATTTTGTCCAAAGCAGGTATAACCTTTCCAGAGTTTTCAGAAATAAGACCCTTTGGGTCTAAAATAGCTTGTGATTCTTGTTTTAAGAGGGTAAGGGTCTTTTGTCCAGCCCCGCTCAAGGACTGATAAGAGGATACATGAACAGACTCCAGTCCAAAGCTGGAATTTAATGGGTTTAAAGCTAAAACAAGTTGAATAGTGGAACAATTAGGATTGGCGATGATGTCTCCTACCCCTCTTTTTAACTTAGCTAATTGTTCCCCATTCACTTCAGGAACCACTAAAGGGATATGTTTTTCCATACGGAAGGCGGAAGAATTATCAATCACCAAAGCCCCGGCTTGAGCCGCTTTTGGTGCCCATTTCAGGCTGATTTCCTCTCCTGAAGAAAAAAAGACAATATCCAAGTTGTTAAAACAGCCTTCTTTTAGTGTTTGTAGGGTCCATTCTTGGGAACGGAAAAAAATCTTTTTACCTTCATTTTTTTGGCTGGCAAAGGGCCTTATTTCCTTTGCGGGGAAGTTTCTTTCTTCTATTAACTGAAGAAATTTTTGACCTACCATACCGGTAGCACCTACAATAGCGATATTCATAAGGTATATGCTTATAAGGAAGTTATAGAGAGAGTCAACTGTCTTTGTTTTTCTATTTGCTTTTTACTTTTGGTTTATTTACAATCAAACCGGTTCGGGTCCTTCGTTCTCCACGAAGCTTGTCCTCGCGAAAGTGGGTGGTGGGGTCTAGTCCTGTAAAATAGGAAGGCAATTTGTTGCCTTCCTGTCTCGTGCAAGTGATGTTTATCAGGAAAACAGATTTGCCTTTATCGGGATGGCCTTTGTCTTTCTTGGTAGAAAGTCAAGGTCCTTGGATCCTCAACCGGTAAGCTATTTTCCTGAATAGACTGTCATTCCTGCGAAAACGGGGAGAAGGAATCAAATCCAGATCAGTATATTTACTGAAAATGTTTGATTTTTTAGTAATTTTATATTCTACTGTTTAACTGTTCGGGTTTTTGTGAAACAAGGGGGATAAGCGATTTTATAATAATTGGTAGGTAAAATTTCATACAATATGTATAGATCAAGAAACATTAACTATTAACAAAAGGGGATAAAAAAGTGAAAAAAATAAACTTTTCTTTACTGTTCATTGTAATTACTGTGCCGTTTTTAGCTTCTTGCGGGCCGGCTTTTTTGAAGAAAATGTTAAAAGATCATCCTGAAATTATTACGGAATCCATTAAAAATAACCCTGAAGTGTATATGGAGGCTTTAGCAGAGGCTCAACGTCAATATATGGTCAATAGGAGAAAAAAACAGCAAGAGAAAGAGATAGCTACTCGCGAAGAGGAATGTAAAAATCCTAAAAAACCGAAGATGGCAGACTCTCGTGTGTATTTTGGTAAAAAGGAAGCTCCTATTACTATTGTGGAATACTCTGATTTTCAATGTGGGTACTGTGCTAAATCGGTGCCTACAATAAAAAGGGTGTTAAAAGAGTATCCTGATTATGTACGTATACTTTACAAACACAAGCCTCTTTTTCCTGGTTCAGATAAAGCGGCTGAGTATTACGAAGCTATTGGTATGCAAGATAGTAAAAAAGCCCGCGATTTCCATGATATGGTTTTTGAGAGAAAAAGTGAGATTAAAAATGGAGATAAATTTTTCAAGGAGTTGGCCAAAAAGTTGAAAGTGGATATGAATAAATTGGATAAGGATCTAAGTTTGGTAGGAGATATTGTTGAAGCGGATAAGAGAGAGGCGGAAAAATTTGGTTTTTCTGGCACTCCTGGTTTTCTTGTAGGAGGAGTGAGTGTTCCAGGGGCTTTGCCTTTTTCTGAGTTTAAAAAGATTATAGAAGATTGCCATCTGCCTAAGTTAAAAGGAAAAGGATCGAAAGAGGGTAAAGCAGAGGCTCCCAAGGAAGAAGTGGAGGTGGAAGAGGAGACAGTAGTAGAGTAAAAAGTTTAACTGGGTCTGACTTCTATTTTTGGTTTTTGTGATTTTAAATATATGCCCCTGCTTTTAATATTGGGGGCTTTTTTTAGAGTGGTAAAAAAAGCTAGCTGTGAAATAAAGGGATCATATCAACAATGTGTTTTTTATATCGAACCGGTCAGGAAATAGCACTTTTCAGATACTCTCTTTTTTTCTCCTAATAGAAAAGAAGTTCTTAAGAGGATCTTTTCTATAATAAGTTTGGTATATTTAATAGAAAGTCATAAAATATTCCTTATGTTTGTGTTAAAACAGTTTTTATGTCTCATTCCTCCTCTGTAAATAAAATGAAGCCATCCTGGTTAAAAGTGCCTCTACCTACAGGTAAGGAGTACTTTCGTATTCGTCGTTTGTTGAAGTCATTAGACCTGGTTACGGTTTGTCAAGAAGCCCATTGCCCTAATATGGCGGAATGTTGGGGTGGAGGGACTGCTACTATTATGTTAATGGGTGATGTTTGTACCCGTGGTTGTCGGTTTTGTAATGTCAAAACGGGAAATCCCAAAGGGAGCTTAGATCAGGATGAACCGATTAAGGTAGCTAAAGCTATATCTAAAATGGGTTTGGAGTATGTTGTACTCACTTCAGTAGATCGGGATGACTTACCTGATGAGGGAGCAGGACACTTCGCAAAAACTATTCGTCATTTAAAAAATCGAGTGCCGGATTTATTGATAGAAGTTTTAACACCAGACTTTAAAGGCCGAAGAGATTGTGTGAAAATTATTCTTTCTGCTGGTCCTGATGTGTTTGCTCATAATGTGGAAACAGTGGAGCGCCTCACCCCCCGTGTGCGTGACCCGAGAGCCGGTTATCGGCAATCTTTAAATGTATTGGAAATGTCAAAAGAAGAGTTTCCAAGAGTCTATACAAAAAGCTCTATTATGTTGGGTTTAGGTGAAACAGACGAAGAGGTAAAAAACACCTTAAAAGATTTGCGTTCGGTAGATTGTGATGTGGTAACCTTCGGACAATATCTGCGCCCGAGAAAAAGACATTTGCCGGTGGAAGAGTATGTGACTCCTGAAAAATTTAATGAATGGAAAGAATACGCTTTGCAAATAGGGTTTCTCTATGTGGCTAGCGGCCCTTTGGTGAGAAGTTCTTACAGGGCCGGGGAGTTGTTTATGAAAGCTCTTTTGCGTAAAGAAGGTTCAAATGGGAAAATCATCAGATAAAGAAATAAAATTACCGGAATTAGGTGAAGGAGTTACAGAGGGAGAACTAGTGAAGTGGCTCATTTCTGAAGGGGACTTTATTCAGATAGATCAACCTGTGGCAGAAGTAATGACTGATAAGGCGGCTATGGAAGTGCCATCCCCTTTTGATGGAGTAGTGGAATCTTTTTTAGTTAAAGAAGGAGATACTATTCAGGTGGGACAGAGTTTTTTAGCGATGAAAAGCTCTGATGAGGAAAAAAAAGTTAACTCCTCTGGTGAAAAAGAAAATACCAAGGAAAACTCTGAACTTTCTTCTGGTTTAAGATCACCAAAAAATTCTGTTTCTGACCTGCCTGTAAAATCTGTTTTAAAGTCTATTCCTCCTGTAAAGATTCCAGATGTGGATTCAACAACGGGTACGATCGAAAATGAACCAATGAAAGATTCTTCTATTTCTATCTTGGCGACTCCTTTTACCCGCAGGTTGGCCAGGGAGTTGGGGGTAACACTAAGCCATATTCGAGGTTCTGGTCTGGCCGGTCGGGTCACCAAAGAGGATGTTTTGAAACAGGCTGGTGTCGCAGAGGAAGGCCGTCAGGGTGTAAGCCGTATGGCTAGTTCATTTTCTGTAACGGGGTTTTCCATTCCTAAAGAGGGTTTGCAAGAGCGCGCCCCTCTTAAGGGAGTGAGAAAAAAAATTGCGGAAAAAATGCAGCTTTCCAAAGCTGTGATTCCTCATTTTACTTTGTTGGAATCGGCAGATGTAGAGCAGCTGGATGAAGTTAAAAATGCCGTTAAAGAAATGTTAAAGGATAGAGGAATTAAAGTCACTTATCTTTCTTTTGTGATGAAGGCCCTTTTACAGACAATAAAAGAATTTCCTGAGTTAAACGCTGGTATAGATGATTTTTCAAAAGAGATTGTTATTAAAAAATATTATCATTTTGGTTTTGCGGTGGACACCTCACGGGGGCTTTTGGTTCCAGTTATAAAAGATGTAGATAAAAAATCTCTTTCGGAAATTAGTTTTGAGATTCAAACTTTAGCAGAGAAGGCGAGAGAAGGAAAAATTTCTCCTGACGATATGAGCGGGGGGACTATTACTATTACCAATATAGGAAGCTTGGGAGGGGAGTACGCCACCCCTATTATCAACACCCCGGAAGTGGCTATCTTAGGGATGTATCGCTTATATGTAAAACCTTGTTGGGACGGTTCTTCTTTTAAGCCTAAAAAGACAATGAATTTTTCCTTAACTTGCGATCACCGGCTTATTGATGGAGCTGTATCCGCCCGGGTATTAAAATCTTTTGTTCATAAAATAGAAAATCCGCTGAGTTTGTTTATTTAATTAGGTTCTCTTTAATAGACTTAACAATTTTGTAAAAACAAACCCCATTTGGTTTGAAAGAGGTTCATTGTTTTCTTTATGAGAGAATAGGATTTAAAAGGTTCACCTATGGAAAAAGTAATGTCAAGAATATAGTACCCCATTCACAAGAATTTT
>JAPPLY010000022.1:18279-33695 GCA_028819305.1 Bdellovibrionales bacterium | reverse complement strand
AGAAAAGGACGACAAGAAGGACGACAAGAAAGAAACAAGGAAGTTGTTTTAAATAGTCGGTACTGAAAAAGTGCATAAATGGATAAAATCACTTGAAGAGTTGAGTTATTCAGCGGAAAATAAATGCAAGAAAAGAGCAAAAAAGCTTAAAAACCTTGCAAAAAACCATCTTTTTTTTAGGAGGTCATAATGAAGCCAAAAAGCTCAGAAAGTGAAGAGCATCAGTTAGAGTTGGGAGCAGTGCTTTTAGAATCTTTTATAAACATGAAAGATGAGCTTGTTATTCTTGGTAAAGCGATCGCCTGGAACCATTTCAGTCAAGACCTTTGGTAAAAGTTTCCACGAGAGCCAAGGTCGTCCTGGTCTTCCTACTCGTTTAATGGTGGGTCTGACTTATCTGATTCAGAAATAGTCCTCAGATGATCATTAATGGCCATTAAAAAAGCATGAGGGGTTATTGTATTTTTTAGTGGACATGTTTATCTCTTCTCTTAAATCTGTTTACATGCGGAACTAGTCTATACTGCTCTAGCTTTTGTTTTGGAAAGAGCCCTCTGGAAAAGCCTTCTCTCACGATTTGAAAAAATAGATGTTAAAAAATCATCATGTTTTATTATAAAAAAGTCTAAAAAATGTTAAAAAGTACATTAAATTTGCCTTATTTCCTATTTATTTATATAATTATAGTATATTGACTACAAAATTTTTTTGTAGTATTTTGACTATATTATGAGATGTTTTAAATGTCAAACAGTTATAAAAAGCGAGAATGTTTACGGGCTCCACGCTAACTGTTTTTTAGAATGGTTCGAGTTAACAGATTTGTCGGAATTCAGTGACCTGGATCTCAAAAAGTTCACTCGTTATTCTTCAGACCATTCAAGTATAGAAAAAACAACAAATAGTTTTTACCATGGTCGGTATCGCAAATATTCTGCCAAACTAGGTTCCAGACAGTATATCCTAAAGGTCCAAGAATCACAATATCCTGATTTACCAGCTACAGAATATGTTTGTAATAGAATAGCTTCCCTACTCGGCTTAAATGTACCTAAGTATTATCTAATAAGATACCAAGGAGCTACAGATATAGATCAAGTGCAGTTGATAAGTGAAAAAGAAGCACAAAAAGAACATAAGCAAGAGCCGATAACATTTATCACAAGAAACTTTATGCAGGATTATGTGGGCACTTTAAACCATATCTATAAATACTTACCTAAAGGTGAAAAAAATTATAACTGTAAAAATATAATAAATGTACTCAAAGAACAAACTGGGAAGTTAGCTAATGTAGAAAGGTTTATTGAGATTTGTCTTTTTGACATTTTTATTGGGAACAATGATCGACACGGAAGAAATTTGGGAATCATAGATACAGGGAAAAGTAGAAAATTAGCTCCTATGTATGATAACCCTTCTTTTCTGGGAATACAAAAAGATGACGAGTTTTTATTAGCTCATTTTAATCCTAGTGGGTGTATTTGGACTTCTGATTCAAAAGAACCAAAGTTATTAGATTACATAAGAGAGTTTAAAAAACTAAAATTCGAGAAACCATGTCAGAAATTTATTAAAAAAATAGTAGATAAATTTCCCTTACTAGTAGAGGAAATACAACATTCTGAGATCGCAGAAAGGAGAAAAAAAGCTTTCATTAAATTATTAACCAACCGTTTAGAAGATTGTAAAAAAACAATAGAAAAGGATTTTAAAGATGTATAAAGCAATAGATATTTATTTGGAAAAGAGGAAAACAAGACAGTATGTTGGTCGATTACAACAAGACAAAAAAAGGTTTGTATTCCAATACGATGAAGCTTATCTAAAAACAGGTCACCCTATACCATTGGGACCGGATATTCCTTTAAATAATAAAAAATACATTGCTTTAGAATTATTTCCTTCATTTGCGGATCGGATACCTTCAAAGCAGAATCCAGCTTATGAGGAATACTGTCGTTCTGTCGGAATTAGTGCTTCTGAAACAAATCTTTTGGTGTTACTTACAACACTGGGGAAAAAAGGTCCTTCTTCTTTTATTTGTGTGCCAGTAATAGAAGAGGAGGTTTTCTCAAGTGAACAGTTAAAGCAATTCCGAAAAGATTTAAAACTTTCCATCAGGGAATTTTCTGATCTATTTGATGTGTCTTCCGCCACTGTTTACCGAATTGAAAATAACAAAACCAGTGGTAAAGATGCTTTAAAGAGGATTGGGGTATATTTTAACTCCCCTCTGACAGCTCTTGATAAAATAAAAGTAACAGGAGTTAAAATCAATAAGGATAAAAGGGATTTTGCTGAAAGTTTTTTCAAATCACAAATAAGAAAGGATAACCTAGCAGTAGGACCATTTACAGTCACCACTGATGATATAAAAAGATGTTCTCCAGAACAAATAGTTGAACTCATTAAACGGTTATCTTTGTTTGAGTGTGATCAATATGATATTCCTCAAAACAGTGTACATTTTTCAGAAAATATTCTAGCAAAAGATGGTGGACAAGATGGTGTAGTTAAATGGCCTCAAGATCCATCTTATACAAACTATTTTCCTAGCCATTATAACTGTTTTCAAATAAAGAAAGGGCCTGTTACACCTAGTGAGTGTAAAAAAGAAGTATGCGATAAAAAGGGAAACCTAAAGCCAGTTATTCAAAATGTAATAAAAAACAAAGGGGCTTATATTCTATGCTCAACTCATCCTGTATCGGGAGTTCATTTGAAGGCAAGAGAAGAGGCTATTCAGGAGGAAATACGCAAAAAAGGATATGATCCTGATCTAATTAAAATTAAATTCTATGATGCAAACATGATAAGTGATTGGTTAAACCATTTTCCGCCCTTAGCTATTTGGTTTTTAAAAACAGTATGCCATAGAAATATAGGGCCTTGGATTTCATGGCAAGAATGGAGCAGGGATCGTGATTATAGGTCTGAATTTATGTACCATCCAGATTTGGAAAATAAAAAAAACAATATATATAAAATTTTATCTGAACCAAGAAAAGTAGCCCATTTAGTCGGAGTAAGTGGAGTAGGAAAAACTCGATTAACTTTAGAGGTATTTCGTCCCACTGAAAAGTTCGATTTATCCCCTTTTGCACTATATAGCTCTGCGGAAGATATAACAGATTTTCATCTTAGGGAGTTAAAAAAATTCCGAGCTATTTTAATTATAGACGACTGTCCTCTTGAGAAAGCTGAGATTTTTCATAAAATAGCTTTGCAAGAAGATTCACAGTTAAGTATTTTAACAATTGGACATGAAAAACAAATTATCTCAAAAGATGTGAATGTTATTGAATTGAGTCCTGATGAGGAAATTGTAAAAAAAATCTTATCGGATAGTCAGGATATTACAAATAAATATGTTGATTCAAAATGGCTTCGGCTCACATCGGGCTTTCCACTAATGGCCAAACTGCTTAAAGATTTAGGTCCGCTTGATTTACTTAAAGATGAAATTTCTACAATTAGAAAAAAAATGCTTTGGGGAATGGATCGGCCAGATGCAGAAAAAGAAAAGGTCATAAAAGTTTGTTCCCTTTTTGATACAATTTGTCTTTTGGATGATAAGTGGAAACAGAAGGGATGGATAATATACAGTACATCTATTAATAGAGAAAAAGAAGAGGTAAAATATATAGCTGAGAGAATATGTAAAATGAATTATGATCAGTTTTATGCGAAGGTACAATATTTTAAAAAGAAAAAAATCATTCAACAGTACGGGAAATTTATACAAGTTCGTCCAAAGCCTTTAGCTGTATGGCTAGCTGCTGAATGGATTCAGGAGACTCCTTCAGAATCTGTAATGAAATGGCTTACGGATATGAGTGTTTACCAAGAGGCATCAGGTAAGCATTCGTCGAAGGATCATGAGTATAACAAACTGTCTGATACAGAAAAAAAAGGATTTAAAAAACAGAGAGCTAATCCATATATTTTAAAGGGCCTACAAGAGTCTTTTTGTAAACAATTTTGCCATTTGAATTTATCTGCAGAAAATCAAGAATTAGGACAACTGCTTTGCGGAAAAGAAGGTTTTTTTGGAAAAGAGAAAGTACTGACTACATATTGGGGATCTACTTGTTTTAGTTATCTTGCGGAGGCAATTCCTGAAACAGCTTTAAAAACTCTGAAGAGGGTTTTTGAAAGTAAAACTGTAGAAGAATTATCTCATCTCAGGGGACCTAGAAACAACTTAGTACAGACTTTACAAAAATTAGCTGTCAGAAAAGAATTGTATCCAAGCTCTGCTCGATTACTTTTAAAATTTGCAGAGGCAGAAAATGAATATTATAATGGTCAGCCTATAAGTAATAACTCTACTGGTATTTTTACACACCACTTTCAAATACTTTTATCAGGAACAGAAGCAGAGCCTGACATGAAATTTAAGATCATTGATGAAATAGAACAATCTGGTTCTATAACACAAAAAGAAATAGCTGTAAAAGCTCTGAAAAAAGCTTTGCCAAAAAAAAATTATACAGGTTTGTTTGATAGTGTAATGCAAACTGCGAAAGGTAAGCTATTTCAAAATTGGCAACTTAAAACCTATGAAGAGTCCTGGAATTATTTCCGAAAGGCCCTTACATATCTCGTTAAATTCGCCACAAAAGATGAAAATAAAAAGGTTCAAGATAGTGCACAAAAAGTTATTGCTCAGAACTTAAGTTCTCTTATAGAAATAGAGAATTTACATAATGATGTGTATAAGGCTGTTCAATCTGTTATTTCAGTTCATGGTACATATTGGCCTGAAGCCATCCGTAACTTAAGGTGGTTTATTAAATATAAATCAAAAAAAACAATAAAAGAAAATATAGAAAAAGCGAACGAAATGCTGAAAATATTACAACCAAAAAAAGAAGATATAAATAAGCGATTGAAGCTTTATGTGAAAGAAGACAGTGACTTATATGAGTGGGAGGAATCCACAGGAAAAAAAACTAAATATAATAAAAATTTCGAAACTCTTATTAAAGATTTTAAAAATTATTTAGAAAAGGAAGATGAAAGTAAAATAACCCCTATTATTTATCCTTTACTTCACGGAAAACGAGGTAATACAATTCCCTTTGCAAGAGAAATTGTTCAGAAATTAAAAAACCCTTTAGAAGTAACTTCTCTATTACTTGATCTTATAAAAAAATGGAAGAAACATACAGATTTTAACCCTTCTTTTCTAAGTGGTTTTTTAGCAGGGTTAAATAAAAATAATCCAGATACAGTACAGAAGATTTTAGACAATATATCAAATGATAATCATTTAGCAGATTTAATTTTACCTGCTTACTGGAGTTTGTCTTTAAAAGATCAAGATATAAAAAGGCTAATAGCAGTTATAAATAATAAATCGGTGAAAATAAATGCTAATGAGTTGAAGTGGTTGTTCACGGGACAGAAGTGTGAGTCTGTGAGTACAAAAATAATAGGACAACTCATGACTCTTCTTATAGAAAAAAGTGTAGAATATTCTTGGTCTGCCTTACATATATATAGTTATTATATTGATTCTAAATCTGAAAAAAAAGAAGCATTACTTCATATACTCTACAAGCTACTGACAAGAAGAAAATTATTAACTCAGGATAAAAAAAGATATGATACTATGAATGGTCACTTTTACAAAAAAGCAGTAAGTGATGTTTTAGACTCTACTTATGGAAAACGATTTTCGGAGATTTTTACTTCTGAGGTTCTAAGTTCTAAATTATCTTTATTTGAATTTCCCATTGACGACTACTATATAAAAAAGTGTTTTAAAAAAGTCATGGAAAAATATCCTGACATAGTTTTATCTGAAGTAATGAATTGTGATTTAAATAATGTTTATGTACAAGATATTTTTGAAAGTATCTTTGGAGGTAATAATTCTTTAGGTGGAGGAGAAGGTATTTTTAACACAAATTCTTCGTGTACTTTAGATGAACAAAAAATTAAAAAATGGTGTGAAAAAGCACCTGATAAAATACCTGCTTTTCTAGCTAGAAATAAGAATTTATTTTCGTACGATGAAGAGAAAAAGAAATGGTCATGGTCTTCTTTTGCTTTATTTTTATTTGATAAATATGGAGACAGAGAAGATGTTACAAGAGCTATTACAATGAATCTTAGGAGTTTCCAATGGACTGGAGATATATTAAAATATTTTGAGCAAATAAAAACAACGGTAAAAGAGTTACAAAAGCATAAACATAAAAATGTGCGTGATTTTTGTGAAAAAGAATTGAAATTTTTAGAAGAAAAAATAAAGCGAGAAAAACAAATACAAAAAGAAAGAGAAGAATTTGGAGTATGGTGAGTAAAATTACTAGATGGTTTTAAGACTTATGATGGGTTAGTGAATATGGGCTATAAAAGACATTACATGTAAAAAAAGAGTTTTCTTCTTTTTATAAAGACCTTTTTACAAGAGAGGTAGAGAAAGAATGAATGAAAGCGGTGTTTATGGAATATTTTTGGGATATGTCTTGGTGTGACCCTTGTGCCGCTGAACCTCTCACACAAAAGGAACTGAAAGGTTTAGGCGTGTTTTGGCTGGACAGCCCTTCTGAACCACCAGGTTCTCCCTTTCTAAAGAGTCTGAAGAACCTGGCTCATCTAAAAAACCCTGGTGGCAGAATTTGTGGAAGTAGAGAAGGACGAATCTATATTGATCATACTAGGTGTTTAGAAAAGATGTACTACTAGATCGTTTGTGCTAGATCCCCGCTTTCGCGGGGATGACGTCTTGGTAGGGATGACGTCTTGGTAGGGATGACGTCTTGGTAGGGATGACGTCTTGGTAGGGATGACGGGCGGAATATGATAAATTCCTTCAAGAACCTATTACTTAGAACACTCGGGGGAGTTTTTGAGAATGGTAAATTCGCGGCCATACCAAATATAGCGTCCTTTGTAATAGGCGGTACAGTTAAGCCTTTCCCTAATGTCATTGGGATTACTTAATCCATGCCCCAAAGGCTTCTCAAGTGAGACTGTAACTAGTCCGTCAGAAATATCAACACTAGCTAAGTTTCCCCTGCTGGCATAACAACGCATATTCCGCAGATCTATACTAGGATCAGTTGAAAAGTACACCTTGTTTATTTGTTGTTCTACGCAAATAGCTTTGTTTTTGGGATGGTAGTCATAGATGGGTAGGTGAAGGCTATTTACTTTAATCTTGAAAAGATCATCTATCAATCCGTATTTTTCGTTGATGGCAAAACGAGGAAGGCTAAATAAGTTTGAAGAACAACCTACAGGCCCGGATTGGGTAGAAAAAGCGGCTTCAAAATAAAATGGTTTGCCTAGTAGCACCTGATTCATGTTTTTTACTTCTTCAATGAGGTTGTTACTGACTTCACCAAAGGGGTAAGAAAAAAACCTGGGCATAGTAGAGGTATTTTGAAAAATACGCTCTACGGAAACTAAAATGTCTCTTGTTCTTTGTTCTGAATTCATATCCTGTACTAAATGACCATGAGTGTGAGAATGAGCTGCTAACTCACCTAAACCAGATTGCACTATCGCTTTTAGATCATCCCAACTCATGGAACTTTTGTAGTTTTCATCTACGGCTTGTGTATTAACAAACATCGTATAAGGATATTGGTATGTTTCCAGAATAGGTTTGGCTTTTAGAAAGGACTTATAGGCATCATCAATGGTAATAGCAATCCATTTTTCTCCAAAAGGGATATGACCTTTGACTGCGGATACAATTTTACTGAGAGAAACCACTTTGTATCCATTATTTTTAAAAAACTCCATTTGTTCTATAAATTGCTCCATTGTTACACTTGTACTCTTATAAGGCTCATCAAACTTGTGGTACATCAGTACAACTGCGGAACCTTGTTTGATATCGCAGGGTCTTCTCTCGGGAGAGTTTGTATTGCTGACATCTCTTTTAAAAGAGGTGGGGAGTTTGTTTATTTCTGCTTCTACACTATGCGCATTTTGTCTTACAGTGCTTTGACAGGAGATGAGTAAGAATGAAGAAAAAAATAATAAGCATTTATACCGAATCGGTGTAGAAAAAAGGCAGGGCTTCAGAGATTCTCTGTTCTGGGGAGAGGAAAAAAGACGACCAAAAGCCCTGTCCTGGCAAAAACAGGTAGCGAAGATTAACCGGAATAGATAGAGCGGTTTAAATCTTGAGTAAAATCTGAGATAGGAAATATAAAACAAGCGATTCACATATTGTAGTATTAACAATCATTGATGATTTGGCAAACTTTTTTAATAGTTCCTTGAATCTTTTTTATATAATTAGGATCTTCAGCGTATTTATTTAGGCCCTTGGCCATTTCTAGGGAAGCATCGCAAGGGGGCATTTCAGCTAACTCGGTTTGATACCTTTGTTCTCTGAATGAGATATAGCTTGGATAGGTATTTAATAACAAAGTGTAAATAAAAAAGCTGGTTTCAATAGAGTTGAATTTATAAAGACATCTTCTGGGATTTCTTCTAGCAGGAATGCATTTAGGATGATTTTTTGTCTTTTGGGTAGAAGAAAATGTGGTTTGCATACCAAACAAATTATGACCTTGTACTGAAAAACGGGAATTACCCCAAGCGGATTCTAAACCGGCTTGAGCCGTAGCTAAAGGAGCCGGGACAGCGCTAATTCTTTTTACGATAGCATTTTTGCAATCAGAGCTAAACAGAGAAAATACTTTTTCTCTGCCGCTGGAGTATATATGACAGTTGTCTAATCCATGGGGATTGTTTTGTAAGCGTTGAACAGCGAGGTCGTATAATAATGTGTCTGTTTCATCTGTAGGGTCATTCTGGATGCATAGGTAACTGAAAAAACGACATTTTCCCTGTTTTTCATTTATGGGCAGTAAACGGTATCTCATTAATGTCATGATTAACTCTATTACTTCTTCTTCTGTTATTTCTCGTCTTTGGAGTTGTTCTATTTGATGTAAAGTAATATCGCGATCTCTTATGATAAGACTATTCATATACTCCACTACGGCTTTATATCCACAAACAAACTTTTTTCTTTCCTGCGATGGATCCGCAGAGGTAGTAAAGGATAAAAAAAATATCTGTAAAAATAAAAAAAATTGACATCTTTTTATAGATATAAGAGTGTAGGTCCGATTCATCAATAGTATCCCTCTGTAGTAAAGGTTATTTATGTTCTCTAATTTTATTGTGTTTTTTTTGTTTTCATTTACTTATTGCATTGCTATTTTATTTCTTACTTATTTTTTTATTTACAAAAAAATCACATTTCATTTACACCATGCTGTCGCTTTTGGTGCAGGTTTTTTAATTATCTTACTATTTTTTGATTTTTTACCCCACTCCTTCAGTACAGAAATGGGTATGTATAATGTAATGATTATGGCGATGGGTTTTTTAGTCAATACTTTTTCTGAAGTGGGAATTTTACCCCACATGAAGTTTTTAAATAAACTGCTTCCTGATAAAAAGCATGATTGTCATCAACATGATTCAAGCCATATTCATTATCATTTAATCCCTTCTTCTGTAGGTTGTTCAGCTGTAGGTTGTTTAATTCTATGTGCTTTTTTTGATGGTATGCGATTGGCTTCAGCCCTTTTGGTTGATATGAAAACAGCTATTATAATGAGTATAGGTTTATTGTTTCATCTGCTTCCGGAAAGTGTTGCTGTGGTAGGAATCGGACTTTCATCCGGTTTTTCGCGTAAATCCCTCTTTGGTATAATTCTAGTCTTTTGTTTTGCCTTTTTATGCGGCTATCATGTTTTTTTCTTACTATCTTATATAGAAAACCTAGAACACTTTATACTTCCTTTTGCATCCGGTCTTTTTTTATATGTGTGCTTTGTGCACCTCATTCCTATTGTTATTAAATTTAAAGTAAAAAAATGGTTTTTAATAGGGGCTGCTTTATGTTTTATTTTTCTGTATTGTGATTTTTTTATATCCTATCATGGTTAAACAATTTTTAGTCCCACTCCGGGGCCCATTCTGGATCAACCAGACGGTGATTTTGTGAGAAATGCATATTTCCCAGAATCAACCGATCGGATTCACTAAGTTGAAAGTCGAATATATGAAAGTTGGATTCGGCGTGTTTTTGTTTGGCGGCTTTGGGAATAGCCACGACATTTTTTTGTTCTACTAACCATCGCAATACGACTTGACCCGCGGTTTTAGAATATTTCTCTCCCATTTTTTGAAGAACTTTGTTTTTAAAAACTTTATTTCTTGCTAAAGGAGAATAGGCTGTTAGAAATATATTGTGTTTGTTGACAGCTTTTAAAACAGGTCTTTGATCTAAAAACGGGTGATACTCTACCTGATTACAAATCACCTCTGGTGCTTGTTTTTTTGAAATCTCTATAAGCTCAACAGGGAAATTACTGACTCCTATTTGTTTTGTTTTGTTTTGTTCGATCAGCTTTTGCATAGCAGAAAGAGTTTCTTCTAAAGGGAATATGGCATTAGGCCAGTGAATTAATAAAAGATCTACATAATGTGTTTTTAATTTTTTTAAACTTTCTTCTGTACTGTGGATCACTGCCTTTGCACTTAAGGAGTCTCTCCATACTTTTGTTACCAAAAATATTTTTTCTCTGGCTACATTGGATTGTTGTATGGCTTCCCCTACCTCAGATTCATTTCTATAAATCTGTGCTGTATCAATGTGACGGTAACCTATATCTAAAGCGGTTCGTACAGCCTTTACACACTTAGGACCTTTTATAAGCCAAGTGCCAAAACCTAACTTTGGTACTTTAGTCCCGTTTTGTGCAGTCCAGTATAGCATATTGCTCCGCTCTTTTGTTATATTTTCCAAGTTAAGTACACTACAGGAAAAAAAATATTTACTCTATATATAAAGTCCTTAATAATATATGAATGAGCTTAAAATTTTGTCAACTTAGAGGTTTCAGCTTGAAAAATATTCATCTTTTTTTGTTCTTGTTTTTTTTACTTATATTTACTTCTTGTTCTAATACAAGTGTGGTGGATTCTCTTTATTTTGACACTTGTTTTATGGATTACAACACTCCGGCTGATTTGACAAGAGCTTTAGATAAAACCTCCAAGGAGTTGGATATAGAGAAGCCCAGTACCACTTTTATGTCAATAGCAGGTTGTCTTAACTATCAATTAGGTAATTACGAATTAGCAGAGCAGTGGTTAATAAGAGCTTTTAAGGAATCAAAGGATAGCGATAAAAAAAGCATAGCTGCTTCGGCCTTGGGGATAATCTATTTAAAAGAATTTAAAAAAGCGAAAATTAAACCTTACATACCCTATACTAGAAGCCATTGGCTAGGCCGGTGGATGCTGATATTGTACCACATAGATAATTATCGTGAGTCTGGCTATACGGAACATCTTCGCTCCGCTATTATACAGATGGAAGAAAAGTATAGTATAGAAGGAGAACAAGGAAAAACATCAGCAACAGATCGCTTACTAAAACACATGCGGTTGATTAGTGAAAAAGAGGATCTGTGTGCTAGTGATCCTACTGATTGTGGGATAGAAGAGCTAAATGATGAAAAAAGATATTTATTTAGTTTTTCTCATGGGTACTTGGATATGATCTTAAAAAAACCTCCTTTTAATAAAAAGACAAGCAGTTTAGCTTCGTCTGAATAAAACTTTTTTCTAAGGTTTTTGTTTGTATAATCATTCTTACTGAAGAAAGTAATCTATATAGTCGGTTCTGAAACAGTTCCCTTATCCAAACAACTCTATACTACCGTGTATTATTAGCGATGATTTTTTTAATCCCTTATGTTGGAAGAGAAAGGGGGAGGATGGGGCCTATAATTTTTTCTTGTTCTTTGAATAGGGTTTGGCAAGCGGACCAGGCCATATCCAGCATTTGATTTAATTGTTTTCGACTGAAAGTGTCTTCTTCCGCAGTTCCTTGGATTTCGATGAGCTGTCCGGTAGAGGAAAATACCACATTCATATCTGTCTTTGCTTTTTGATCTTCTTTATAGCAAAGATCCAATAAAAGTTCTTTATTTACTATGCCCACACTGGTAGCAGCCACATAATAATTAAGGGGAATATGTTTAATCATTACTTCTTTTTTAAGAGATTCGAGGGCTAAGGCTAAAGCAACAAAACCACCGGTAATGGCGGCTGTGCGAGTACCTCCATCCGCTTGAATAACATCGCAATCAATGTGAATTTGTCTTTCCCCCAAACCTTTTAAATTTACAGAGGATCTTAAACTACGCCCAATCAAACGAGAAATTTCTTGTGATCTTCCAGAAGTGCTTGTTTTATCTCTTCTCATACGGGTATGGGTGGAACGGGGAAGCATTCCGTACTCAGCAGTGACCCAACCTGTTTCCGGTGTTTGAATCCATTTTGGTACAGATAGGTCCAAGGAAGCTGAGCAGATGATTCGTGTATTCCCCATTATAATTTCCGCACTGCCTTCCGGATGGTTTAATATATGAGGGGTGATTTGCACTTTCCTTAATTGATCTGTCCTTCTATTATCTTTTCTCATGTTGTTCTTGTTCCTTTAAAGAGCAGAGCTTCCCGTCACTAAAAATGCAGTTTCGCTGGTTCCTTCAAACTTCTTATACTCTCCATCTTTTCCATTAGTAAGTCTTTCAGTAACAAATAGGGTATTTTACTGACAGGAAGACTTATTGCAACGACCGTAGAGTTCAAAGATATGGTGTTCCATTGAAAAATTATGATCTTTGCTTATCTTCTGTATTTGTTTTTCTATAATTTCATTTTGAAACTCAATAATTTTTCCACACTTAATACAAACAATATGATGATGGTGTTCTCTGATTTTTAATTCATACCGAGCTGGTGCATGACCAATACGAAGCTCGGATGTAATACCAAAACGTGAAGTTTCTTTTAAAAAACGATAAACTGTAGCAAACCCGATATGAGGATATTCCGATCGAATTTGCTCAAATACATCTTTGGCAGTGACATGAGATTTAGGACCTTTATTTAGAGCTTTTAAGATAGATAATCTCTGGTTAGTCACCTTGAGATTCATACTCCTAAGCATGGATTTTAAATGGCTTTCTGACAGATGCGTTCGCGGTTCAATTAATTCGTCTTTAGTATATCCTTTTGGTAATTCTGGTATTTCCATGTAATTCTTATATTACATCAGTAAAAACAAAGTCAATAAAAATGACACTCATTTTCATTTAGATCAACCTGATATAGACAAACCGGAGAGGGGATACCAATACTGTCTTTTCAAAGTAACCTATATTCTATTGTTGTAAGTTAGTTTGTAAAAAAAGAAAAATGCGGATCTCCCGACCGACTATATATTGTGGACAAAATTGATTACTTGAATTTCTTTTATTAAACAGAGGTGAGAAAAGCAAACAACAAAGGGGGTATCTTTCGAGCCTCCAGGATGGTAATCTCCATAAATCTTGATCTCCTGGAATTCTTTAGGCTCTCTCTCAAACCAAGACATGGCAAGACAGTTAAAAGAAAACACAACTAAAAATAAAACTAAACTTATTCATAATAATAAAATTTATTTTTATCATAATGTTTTAAAAACTCAAAACTTTACTCTTCCTTTGAAACAGATGATGAATAAATTTCATTCCCCTTAGGACCTAAAACCACCACTTGTAAGTTTTCCAAACTCTTATACTCTGGAATATCAAAGGCCGCATGAAGGTAAGAAAAATCAAAAGGCAAAGCCTTGCAATCCATCTTCCCTGAATGTTCTTTTTGATGTAAAAAACCAAGATGAGTCTTATAAACCGGATGATTTATTTTTTGAAGAGTTTGTTTTCTCGGTTGTAGTGGAGGAGGGGGAAAGGGCAGCAGAGGAAGGTACAAATCGTCTGTATAAGACAGGGTTGATTATGACACTGCTGACACCTAGAAAAATCAAAATGGAAAAAATGTCAGCACTAATGTAATCTTTTGAATAAGCTAAATTGGCTACGATTAAATCTAACACCCCCCTAGAATTAAGGATGATCCCCGCTTGTAAGGACTCTTTATTTGTGAAACTGGCTAAACGGCTGCCTAACCAAGAACCAAAAATTTTACTGGAGAAAGCAACAGCTATGATGATAATCAATAAGTTCCATTCATTAAAAGCATCTATAGAGAAATGAAGACCGATATAGGCAAAAAAGATAGGGGTTAAAAAATGATTCGTGACAGCACCGAGCGTTCTTGTCATGGATAGGAAGGCATTTGTTCCAATAATGTCTTGATTTAAAAGAAGTCCACCAAAAAAAGCACCAATAATAAAATGAAACCCTAATGTTTCACTGAGCGTGGAAAATCCCAATACGAAAAGAACTCCTATACCGAAAATAGCCTCCTTTCCAAGGTAGCTAATAAGTTTATTAAAAGCTTTTTCGGTTTTGTTGGCATGAGAAATTTCTGAGCGTAAAAATTTATTCACAAGCATAATAGATACAAAGAAAATACCCATTTTAAACGCTTTTATAGAAAAAATTTTCACAAATTCCAAAATAGTTCTTGTGTTTTGCATATCAAAGGTGATTCCCAGGAAAAGCAGAGCCACAATATCAATTAAAACGGCGGAACCTATTATTAAGTGCCCTACGCGGGTGTCCATCATTTTTAAATTTTGAAGAAACCCCACTACAACCGGCATGGCCGTAATAGCAAAACAAAGTCCCACTACTAGAGAGGGAATTAACTTTAAATCTATGATAATAAGAGATACCCCCACACCGGCTGTGAAAGAAATAACGAAGCTGGTTATAGAACATATAAGGGCTTTTTTTCTCAGGGCAGAAAAAATATCCTTTAGATTCATTTCTAATCCGGCGGCGAAAATGAGTAGAAAAACGGCTAATTCTACAATACCATTGAGTTCTTTATTAGGGGCTACGAGACCTGTCAGTCCAATGAGAAGCCCCCCCAGGATCTCACCTATAATTTCCTGAAAGCCGAGAGATTTAAAAATTCTTCCGCAGATACGGGAGCAAATTAACAGTAACAGTAGATTAGTAATCAAGTATGTTTCTCCGGTTTGACAATCTTCAGAACTGTTTTATATCAGTCCAGTTTGGCCCTCGTTATCCCTCGAAGTGGAGTGATTTTAGCCCTGTATAGTCTAAAAATCAAGATTTTTCAGGTTTTTATACTGGATCGGTGTAGCTGTATTATTTCAGTTGATGACTTTGTAAATTTGTTATTATATAGGTAAAGATAGATAGAGGAGTGTATGTTATGCCAACTAAAAAGAAGAAAATAGCTACAAAAATAGCCAAGGCGGTTAAGTCTCATGCTGTAAAAACAGCTAAGGCAGTTAAGTCTAATGTTGCAAAAACAGCTAAACCTACAAAGAAAAAGGGGAAAACCGTTTCATCTCTATCTTCGAAATCAAGTAAATCTGTTTCTGCTGCTAAGCCGATTAAATCAAAGCCGACTTCTGTTAAAGCCAAATCCAC
>JAPPLY010000022.1:0-18179 GCA_028819305.1 Bdellovibrionales bacterium | reverse complement strand
CAAAGCTTCTCAGCCTGTTAAAGCCAAATCCACCAAAGCTTCTCAGCCTGTTAAAGCCAAATCCACCAAAGCTTCTCAGCCTGTTAAATCAAAAAAAACAAAATCTATTAGTAAAACGCAAAAAGTAAAGGTTTCTTCTGGTTCTTCTGCTTCCGGGAAAAAGGGGGTTAAAAAAGCTAAAGTATCGAAATCCAGTGCTGTCAACAAAAAACAGGAAAAAGCAAAACAGGAGAATGAAAAGAAATGGGACAGCTTTTATAAAAAAGCAAAAGGTGTGAAACCAAGTTCTTTTAATATTTCCCATTGTTTTCAAGCTAAAACTCCTTTAAGCCATTCTGTATTTGGGTGGGGGTGGATTATTAATAATAAAAACGATCGTTTAGAGGTCATTTTTAAAGATAAAATTAGAATTCTTTTATCCAATCAGCCACAGCTAGGTTCCCGCGGGAAAGTTGCTAAAAACAAGGTTCGTAATACAAAATGATAATACTTTTTTTGTACTTTTATACCTGTCCAAAAAATAGGAAAAGGTTGTTTTTTTAACATAAATCCTAATAAGGAACTTTTTTAATTATGCCTAAGTCTGAGTTAGTTCAATTTAATGGTCATATTGTGCAAGTATGTTCAAATGGGCTATATAAAGTTCGGTTAGAGAATAAGGATATTGAGGTGTCTGCTCGTCTTTGTGGAAAAATGCGTAGATATAATATTCAAGTTGTTAATGGGGATCGTGTAACAGTTGGGTTTTCCCATCATGATCTTACTTTGGGATTAATAATATATAGATATCGGTAAAAACTTATTACTATACTGATTGTGTTTAATTTACGGAAAAATAATTATACCCAGGTATAGTTGTCTTCATAAGAGAATGAAGAGTTGAAAGGATCAGATCCTCGCTTCCACGAGGACAAGCATGCGGTTTGCCACAAAACGGAAGGCCCTTAGAGGGCCTTCCGTCCCGTGAAAGCGGGAATCTAGCCGCTCTGTGATCAAACTTGTCCCCGCGAAAGCGAGGAATGGGGAACCGAACTCGCTTTTGCCTCCTCATTCTCTTATGAAGATAGATATATAGGTTTTTATTTTATCTAAACATTAAGATATACCAATCGTGTTTGGAAATACCGGCGGATTTGAAGACTTGGCTATTGGCTAAAGATAAGAGAACTAAGAAGTTACGGAAAAGCTTATACCCATAGAAATGGGAATAATACCCTATTGGATATAGATCAATAAATATATTTTAGCCAGGTATTTAATATTTAGAGATGATCATCCCGATGAGGGGAGATGATCGGGGAAAATAAATAATGAGAAAATCAAAAGAAAAAAAAATGGTGATAGTGGAGTCACCTGTGAAAGCGAAAACCATAAGCCGATTTTTAGGGGCGGATTATGTAGTGGAATCTTGTATGGGACATATAAGAGATCTACCTGGTTCTTCTAAAGAATTACCGGACCACATTAAGAAAAAACCCTGGGCTCAATTTGGTGTGGACATAGAAAATAACTTTCAACCTTTTTATTGTGTTCCCGGTGATAAAAAGACAATAGTGAAACAGTTAAGAAAAAAAATCCATTCTGTACAAGAATTGATTTTAGCTACAGATGAAGACCGTGAAGGGGAAAGTATCTCCTGGCACCTTCAGGAGATTTTAAAACCAAAAATTCCTGTTAAGAGAATGGTTTTTCATGAAATAACGAAGTCTGCTATAAAGGAAGCTTTAGAAAATTTTCGATTAGTGAACAATAATCTGGTTCAGGCTCAAGAGGCCAGGCGGATCCTGGATCGTTTGGTGGGTTATAGTATTTCACCGATACTATGGAAAAAAGTGACACGAGGACTATCTGCTGGGCGGGTGCAATCTGTGGCTGTTTCTTTAATCAGTGATAGAGAGTTAGAGCGTCTTTCTTTTAAGAAAAATGTTTATTGGGATTTATCAGCGGAGCACAAAAAAGAATCTTCTGCGGTATTTAAGAGTCGGTTGGTTTCATATAAAGGTAGGAGATTAGTTCGCAGTTCTGACTTTGATAGTCTCACCGGAGATTTAAAGAAAAAAAATGTACTATTGATGGAAGAGGAAGAGGTTTTTAAGCTAAAGAAAAGTTTGCAAGGTAAGCCATTTCAGGTCATAGAAGTGGAGAAGAAAAAAGTGACAAGGAAGCCCCCTCCTCCTTTTATTACTTCTACTCTTCAACAAGAGGCTAATAGAAAACTGGGATTTTCTTCAAAATGGACAATGAGCTTGGCTCAAAAATTGTATGAACAGGGGCTTATTACTTATATGAGGACAGACTCCACTTTTTTATCTACACAAGCTTTGAAGGCGGCTCGGATGGAAGTATCCCGTATATATGGGAAAAACTATCTACCTGCTGAACCGAGGGTATATCGTAAACAGGCTAAGGGTGCTCAGGAAGCCCATGAGGCTATCCGTCCTTCCGGCACTCGATTTGTGCAGCCTGAGAATACAAATTTAAGTGGGCAACTGTTGCAACTATATGAGTTAATTTGGAAAAGAACTTTAGCTGGGCAGATGAAAGACTGTATTCAAAATCAGGTGTCTATAAAAATGAAAGTGGGGTCATCTGTTTTCCAAAGCTCAGGAATGACTATTCATTTTCCTGGGTTTTATCTAGTTTATAAAGATCAGAAAGCAGATGAAGTGTCGTTACCGCCTTTGAAACAGGGGGATAAAATACGTTGTTTAAAAATAGAAGTATTAAAACATGAGACGAAACCGCCCGCGCGTTACACAGAAGCCTCTTTAGTTCAAAAACTAGAAAAAGAGGGAGTGGGTCGTCCTTCTACCTACGCTAGTATTATAGGAACAATTCAAGATAGAGGATATGTAAAGAAAGAAAAAAATACATTGATCCCTACCTTTACAGCTCTCATTGTAAATCATTTTTTGCAAAAGAATTTTCCAGACTATGTGGATGTGGGCTTTACTTCTAAAATGGAAAAAGATCTGGACGATATTGCTATTGGTAAGAAAGCTCATGCCAAGTATCTCAAATCTTTTTATTTAGGGTCTAAAGGATTAAAAAAACTGATTGAGAGTCAGGAGAAAAGAATGAAAGATCAAACTTTTCGATCCTTGGTTTTAAAGGGATTTGAAAAATATACTTTTAATGTGGGGCCTTTTGGCGCTTATGTCTCACGGAAGAATGGAAAGAATCATGTATCCGCTTCTCTGCCGGCCGGTCTTTATCCAGGTGAAATTACAGAAAAAGTAATAGAACAGCTTATAAATGATAAGCTGAAAGGGGGAAGACTTTTGGGAAAAGATCCCAAAACCGGTAAAGAGGTATTTGTAATATTAGGTAGATATGGCCCTTATGTGAAGCTAGGTGTGGATGAAGAGAAGGAGCCGAAGGAAAAAATAAAGAAAAACAAAAAAAGCAAGGTGAAAAGCAAGAAAAAAAAGAGTAAAACTGTTTCTTTAGCTCCTTTTTTTGATGAAAGTACAATCACATTAAAAGAGGCGTTAAAGTTATTAGAGTTGCCAAAGGTGGTGGGTATACATCCTGAGACAAAAAAAGAGATTAAAAAAGCCGTAGGCCGCTTTGGCCCGTATATTGTGCATGAAGGTGAATTTCGCTCTGTTCCGACCGATATATTTTTTAATATTGACTTAAAATATGCCCTTAAGCGTTTAAGTGAAGCGAAAAAGGCGTCTTCCCGTGTGTTAAAGGATTTGGGTGTGCATCCTGATTCAAATAAACCCATTCAACTAATGAAGGGTCGTTATGGTCCTTATATTAAGTACAAAGGTAAAAACTACTCATTACCGGAAGGGGAGTCGGTTGATAATTTGGATATATCATCCGTTATAAAATGGATAGCCGAAGGTGGAAATAAGAAAAAGTCAAGTAGTAAAAAATCTGTTAGAAAAAAAGTAAAAAAAGTTCGTAAAAAAGAAAAGGATGCCAATCCGGTTTGATCCCTGCTTCCGCAAGGACAGGGTTTTTTTGACGGTTCTTTTTTTCTGCCAAAGGAAGAAAGAGGCTAAGAAGGGCGCGTTTTCTAACACTGATGCGATATTATACTATTCTTGTTTGATCCCCGCTTCTGCGAGGATAAAGTTTTGTGATTTTTAGCTTTTTCCCAATGGTGAACGGAGTTTGGAGGGCGCAAATTCCTGATCTGTTCGGTATAAATATCTATAATAAGTCTAGTTTCTGACTAGACTTGAAACCATTCGATCGGTTAAACTTAAAAAGAGGCAAAGAATAGTCAAATATAAGTTGGAGCTAAATATTAAAAAAGAATGTAAATGAAACTACATTTTTTACAAAAGCAATCACGCAAAGGACGACCCGTGCATTTAATATTATCTATTACAAAAATGATGTTAGTTTTATTATTTTTTATTATCTCTCCAAGTCTTTATGCTGTAAAACTGGAGTGCGATTATGTGTATGATATTCAGGAAAAATACTTAGACCTACATATTAATTTTTCTAACTTTAATAGGAAAAAGAAGTTTTTTAAGAATAAATTATCAACTTTAGAAATGCGGGTAAAAGATCAGTTCATTAAGTCTCTTGATTCCGAAAAGCTCTATCTTACTTTATCTGATGTTAATAACATTAGAAAACAGTTACGAAATATTTTTACAAAAATAAAAAAAGGAAACTGTTCAGACTTAAATAGGATTTATGCTCTTTATTATAGGAGAGTAGCCGAGCGAGTGCAGTTTGCAAATGAATATCTTAGCTCCCCTTTTGTGCTAGAACCAACTATAAAATTAACTCTGGATTCCAGAAAAAGAAAAAGAAAAAAAACAATTCGTCAAGTCAATTCTTTTCATAAAAAATATATTCAGTATCAAATGGCTAATGCCATTGTTGCGAGTGATGAAAAAGAATATGAGGATCAGGTGGCAGAAGCTAAAAAGAATATTTTACGTAATTATAACCGATTGCAGAAACAGGTAAAAAGCTGGTCGGTTAATCTATCGGACAAAGAGAAGAAAAACTGCTATAAGAGAAAAAAATCCGCTGGTAATGTCACTATTTGTAAACCTTATAAATGGTACTCTATTTATTTAAACAGTTTTGCTAAGGGTTTAGACCCTCATTCTGGTTACCTCTCGCAGGAGGACTATGAGGATTTTGAAATTAACATGAAGCTTTCTTTAGAGGGTATTGGAGCTAGTTTAAGTTCTAAATACGGTCATACCGTTATTGAAAGGCTTATTCCCGGCGGGGCGGCTGCGCGTTCTGGAAAGCTAAAATCTAAGGATAAGATACTAGCTGTAGGGCAAAGTGCTAAGAAGTTGGTTAATATTTTTGATATGGACTTGAGAGATGTTGTGAGTATGATCCGTGGGGAAAAAGGCACAAATGTTTATCTGAAAATTATGAGAACAAGTAAAAGCAAAAAGAAAAAAATATTTACGGTACGGTTAGTTCGCGATCGTGTGAATTTAGAAGATCAAGCGGCCTCGATTTTTTATTTTGACCGTAAGAGAAATAACAAAACCTATAAAATTGGTGTGATTATGGTGCCTTCTTTTTATGGGGAGGGACGCTCCGGTGGCCGATCTGTTACAGAAGATGTGCAGAAGTTACTTTCCGAGGCAAAAAAAGAAAAAGTATCGGCTATTGTGTTGGACATGTCTAATAACGGAGGTGGATCCTTGACGGAAGCGGTTCAGTTAGCTGGATTGTTTTTTGCCAAAGGGAGTGTGGTTCGGCAGTTGGTTAAAACAAAAAACGGAGATCGTTATCTTACCTTGTCGGATGTAGATGATAACATTGCTTACCCCGGGCCTTTAGTTGTTTTGATAAATCGGGTGAGCGCTAGTGCTTCAGAAATTGTTTCTGGGACTTTAAAATCTTATAAAAGGTCTATTATTGTGGGGGGAGATCACACTTTTGGAAAAGGGAGTATTCAATCTGTGGAGCGGTTGCGTATGGGTTTAGGTTCTGTGCGTGTTACAGTTGGTTTGTTTTTTATCCCTAATGGTTTTTCCACTCAGTTAAAAGGGGTCAATTCTGATATTTCCTTTCCCAGTGTTTTTTCCAATAATGAGATTGGAGAAAAGACCTTAGATTATGTGTTACCAGGTAAAAAGATCCCTAATTTTGTTTCTCAGTCGGCTTATGTGTCACAAGAGGGGGATAAGTGGACACCTATAACGGATCGAATGATTGCCTTTTTACGTGAGAACTCTTTAAAGAGAATGAGAAAAAATGAAAAATTCCAGGAAATTAAAAAAGATATTATGGAAATAAGAAGTAAAAAGAAAAAAGGTTATGTAACTACTATTGCTGAAATATTTAATCAGGCGAAAAAGGGAGAAGAGAAAGAGCAGAAAAAAGAAGAAAGCAATAAAGGCGATCAGCAAACACTTTCTTCTTCTGATTCAGGATCGTGGCAGGATAATATAGAGGAGTTCAAAAAGAAATATATGGAGCGGCCGGATATACAGGAATCTATTAATATTGCGGCAGATCAAGTCACTTGGGAGACAAAAGCTAATCTTACTCAAAATCGTACAAATTAAATTAATAAAATCTTTTTAGAACCGGCTAAATAGCATCCTGCTTGGAATACAGGTATTCGGGAGGGTGGTTTTTAGGCAGCGCATCAATAGAACAAATTTTGCAAAGCACATAAATTTACTGAGCAAAAGTGAAGCCCTGAACAAGAGCAAAGCAACAGCCATTGTCCCCTTTGGGGACTTAGGGTAGGCTTTTCCCAAAGGGCAAAAATTTATGAAATTCGGTGGACATCAAAGTTTTCATTTAAGAGACCAGTGGCTCTATAAAGGAATTTACTGGACAAATCAGTCTTCTCAAATCCTCTTAAATAATAAAAAAAATACAGAAAAAGCGATGCAAGAAATGGGAGTTGGTAAAAATATGGTGGACTCCATAAGATACTGGCTTAAAGCCACAAAACTTATAAAAACCGATATTAAAGGCTTTATCCTTACAGATACGGCTAGCAAGATTTTAGAAAAAGATCCTTATTTTGAATTAAACGGCACACTTTTTTTAATCCACTACTTACTCGTTACAAATAAAGAAGAAGCAACAACATGGTATTGGTTTTTTAATCATTTTTCTGCTAATGAATTTGAAAAAGAATCTCTTGAAAATACTTTTTCTGCCTACATTCAAATGAAAACAAACAGAAAAATCAAAGATACAACTTTAGATAAAGACTTAAGCTGTCTGCTAAGAATGTATCAATCTATAAAATGGATAGGCAAAAAAAACCCTGAAACAGAAACCCCTTCGCCTTTTACAAAATATGGCTGGATTGAAAAAAAAGGAGAAAAATTTGTTAGAAATAAACTAAACCCTATTGACTTTAATATTCACATCTTTGCTCATATACTTTACATATTCTGGAAAAATTACTTAAGTCAGCCCGAATCTGTTAAGCTGGAAGATTTATCACTTAAAGAAAATTCCCCAGGAAGGATTTTTCATTTCTCCTTAGAAGAAATGAATGATTTTATAGAAGCTTGCTCAAAAAAACACTTCTATCTCAATTATTCAAGAACAGGCGGGTATTTCATTATTCAACCTAAAGAAGCAAATTTAAAAAAATCTTTAGATAATTATTATAAAGAAATGAGTGTTTAAACTCCTCATCATAGAAAAGAAAACTTATATAAATTGATATTAAATTTGGTAAAAAATAAATCTCTTAAAGTATTATGAACCAAAAATATAAAAAAACACATATAACAAACAAAAAGACAACAACTACAAAGAATAAACTTATTCAGTTGTCTGATAGTTATAACAGATCTACAAATTTAGAACTGGACTTTAAAGATTTTGCTAAATTAAAAAATATTTATCTTTCCGCTAAGTTTCAAGAAGGATTAAAAGAAATCTTCACCTCTATTTTAGAAAAAAACGCAAACCATAGAGTAAGAGTATTAAGCGGTTCTCCAGGACTTGGAAAGTCCACCTTTGCTTTATTAACAGCTCAAATTATTTCTAAGAAGTATTTTAAGATGGTTAATCAATTAATGAGTAAGTCAGACAAAAGTTTAAAAATAAATTTCAGTTCTTTTCAAAGATTAAGGAAAACAAAACTTCTTCCTGTATTCATTAACGGCTATGAAGGGGAAATTAAGGAGGTATTTAAAAATAAACTAAAAACAGCTTTATTAGAAAATGGTATATCATCTAAAAGTAAAATAAAAAATACCTTGGATTTTTATAAATATACTTTAGAGTTTTTAAAAGATAAAGGATACAGTGGTATTTTTGTTATCTATGACGAATTTGGAAAATATTTAGAAAAAGGTGTGCATAACCCCACAGATCTAAATATTCAGTTTTTACAAAATTTTGCTGAATTTTGTAACCGCTCAGGAGAAAAACAATGCCATTTAATGCTTATTACCCATTTATCTATTTCCCAATATGCCAGCCAACTACCTATCCATGTTCAACAAGAATGGGCAAAAATTGAAGGCCGTTTTCAAGAATCCGCTTTTTACGATAAAGATGCAGATTACTATAAGATGATTTCTGCTGTTTTTGAAAAAAATATTTCAACAACAAAACCCCTTATGGCTAAGAGATATCAATCTTATATAAAAAAATACGTATCAAATTTTAAAGAAGATGCTTTTAAAGGCTTTATTGATTTAAATAATTTAGATTCTATTCTTCTAAATTGTTTTCCTTTGCACCCCAGTGTTTTATCCCTTCTTCCTCATCTGTCAAAAAAAGTAGCTCAAAACGAAAGAACTCTTTACACATTTTTAACTCGTAATGAGAACTATTCTCTTAAAAGATTTTTAGAAGAACGATTTAAAGATCATACTACTTTGTTAATGCCTTATGACTTATACCAATATTTTAAAACTCTTATTGGAAAAGATATTGGTATCGGAGGAACTTATAAAGCTCAACTAATAGCTGAAGAAGCTTTTAAAAAGATTAAAAAAACAGATGAAACCTCAAAGCAAGTTATAAGTCTTATGGCTCTTTGTTCGGTTATTAAAGACAGCTACTTTGCCCCTTTGACAGAAGCTTTTATTGTCTCTTGTTTTAATCAACTTTTTTTAAAAGAAGATATTAAAAGATGTTTAAAATCCTTAAGAAATAAAAATGTCATTTTTTATAATAAAAATATAAAACAGTATCTCTTACAAGAAGGTTCTCCTATTGACATAGATGAAGAAATTTCAAAATTAAAAAATACCACTTTGACCAGCAAAGACCTTGTTCAAGTGTTAAAAAGATACTTTAAAACAGATTTTATTATTCCCAAGAAGTATAACTTTGATAATGCTATAAATCGTTTTTACAGGACAGAGATTATATCTGTTGAAGAGTTAAAAGGTTTAAAAACAAAAAAGGTTGTTGATTTTTATAGGGAAGACGGGGTTGTTTTTTATGTTGTGCCTTTTAGCCATGATGAGCTTGCTTATGCAAAGTCAGCAATTAAAACAACATCCTCTCCATTAACTATTTTTGTTCTTCCTAAACAATTTATAGAATGTAAAAAAGATATTGAAGAGCTTAATGCTGTTGATTGTTTATATAATAACAAGGAAATTTTATCAGCTAGCTCTTTAGTAAAAAAAGAGTTAGATCGTCATAAAGATATTTTGCTGACTTCTATAAGTTCCTTATTAAAGCCTCTTATTGGTTACATGAGCCTTTCAGCTTATGTAGTATATCTAAAGCCAAACTTTCTAAAGGATAAAGAAGCCTCTTTAAAAGAAATATCACACTTTAAGGAATTACAAAGGTATTTAGGTGATCTTTTTGAAAAAGAATATAATAAGTATGTCAGTTTTAATTTAGAATATATGAATCGTCATAGCGTTTCGGGAAGCATTACCCTAGGTCGAAAAAAGTTTGTTGATGTTTTAAGGCGGAACAAACAGGAACCTGTCAAAGACATCACCCATTATATAGAAGGCCGAGGACCAGATTATGTCATTTTAGATACGATGCTAAGGCTTTCTCAGTTTCAATATAATGCCTCAACCAATACTTATCGGGTATCTCAAAAATCAAAATATTACAATTTTTTTAAAGAATATGAACAAATCCTATCTGCACACTCCCAAGGTATTCAGGGAAATGCCTTATTAGATATATTAGTTTCCCCGCCTTATGGCCTTCGTTTAGGTGTTATCCCTGTTTTTACTGCCTTAGCTGATTTATGTTTTAAACAGCCTGTCAGCCACTATTTTGAAGAAGCTTATGTTAAGGAGTTAGACGGGGATCATTATGATCTTTTAATGAAATATCCTAAAAAAACAGTTATTCATTATACCCCTATAAATACTAAACAACAAAAATTCTTAAATGTCTTGGCTGAAACTTTTAAAGCCAAAGATGTATCTATTCGTTCAGTTATAGAAGCCTTACTTAAATGGAGAAAAAGCATCCCTGAATCCACAAAACTTTCTTCCCATCTATCTCAAGAGGGGCGAAAAATCCTTATTCAAATTGATTCTTCTAAAGAGCCAGACAAACTTCTTTTTAACAGAATACCGGAGTGCTTTGCCAAACCCAATATTCACTCTAAAACAAGTAATGATGAAATAAAAAATATTTTGACTAAACTAAATAATACAAAAAAAGAAATTGATAAAATTTATAAAGAATTACTTATAAATATAAAAAATGACCTTATAAATTTTATTAGATTTATAGATAAACAAGGCTTAAATAATACTCTTAAATCCATTACAAAAAACAAATTCATTAAAAATTTTCAAGATATTCTTTTACAAGTTAAAGATTATCCATTTAGTGCCAATACCAGCCGCTTTATAGGTCGGGTGTTAAATTTTGATCCCTCTAATTACAATCAGTACTTTTTAGAGACAATTGCGGATGTGTTGACTGGTTCTTCTCCAAGGCATTGGGATCAAAAAGGATACTCTAAATTTGAGTTTGCTTTAAAGAGAGTTAAAACAGAAATTGAGCTGGCTTGTGAAATAGCCAGTCCTCACTTTAAAGGACAATCTGTATTAGCTTTTATTGATAAAGGAAGACAAAAAAAGACCTTTATGAAGTTAGGAGCTATGTCTAATACAGACAAGCACCTTGAAGCTTCCATAGAAAAAATAAAAATAATTTTAGACTCTTTTGACGAAATAGATAAGAGAAAAGTCATTTTAGCCATTTTAGAATCTATTGATAAAAAACTCTCAGCAACAGAGGACATAGGTTGTATAGAAACAACAAATAATGGAAAGCCAGAAATAAATGCTTAACTTTAGATATGATAAAAAAAGAAGACAGATTTGCCCTCTATCTGGTGGAAAGGATTCTACAGCTATGGCTATTTTTCTTAAAGGTAAAGTATCTAATTTGGAATATGTTTTTTGTGACACAGGCAGTGAATTGCCAGAAACTTACGAGTACTTGGATAAATTAGAAGCCTTTTTAAGTAAAAAAATTGTTCGTTTGAATAGTGAAAAAAACTTTGATTATTTATTAAAGCAACATTCGGATTACTTACCTTCTCCAAGGGCCAGGTGGTGCACTATGGAAATGAAAATTAAGTCTTTTGAACGATATATTGGAAAGGACTTGATAGAAAGTTATATTGGCATTAGAGCCGATGAGCACCGGCAGGGCTACATTTCCCAAAAAGACACAATTTTACCTCGTTATCCCTTTAAAGAAGAAGGAATTGACCTTGACGGAGTTAACAAAATTCTGGAAGAATCAGGTATTGGCTTACCAAAATATTATGAATGGCGTGCTCGTTCTGGTTGTTACTTTTGCTTTTTTCAAAGAAAAATTGAATGGGTTGGACTTTTGGAAAAACACCCAGAGCTATTTGAAAAAGCAAAACAATATGAAAAGCAAAATTATAAAGGAGATCATGTTGCCTTTACTTGGGTGGAAGGAATGCCATTGGAGGATGTAGAAAAAAATAGAGAAAAAATAAAACAAGATTACAAGCAAAGAATGAGAAAAGCTCTAACAAACCAAAAAGGAAAAAATATAACAGATGTTTTTAAAGATGTTGTCAACGATGATGACCAAGAAGATGCTTGCCTGATTTGTGATTTATAAAATACTGTAACTTTAACTAAGGAGTAAATAAATGAATGATGTAGCTGTTACTAGAATAGAGGATCAGAATTTTCAGATTTTAAGCTGTCACCAAGTGAACGGTCCTCAAAGTAAAACTCTATTAGTTGATGAAAATGCTATAGACAAGTTGCTCAAACCTATTCAAAGGAAATATGAAGACTCTGTAATAAAAAGTGCCAAACTACAGATAAAAGATTTTTTGATCCAGATTTTTAAAAAACCCGATCAAATTACTTTGTTTGATATAGAAAATATGACGGAGTATAAAATAGGTGTTCATAAAGCCAGAGAACTGGTATTTGCTTTTTTACTTCGTCCTTTAAGTGATTTGGAGTTGAATAAAATAGAAAAAGAATCCACAGGAAAAACTTATTTTACTGGAGACTCTGCTGATTTTATGACAACAGAAGAGGATTTTAAACATTAAAGTAGCGGGTTTTGTTTTCTTCCGATTAAAAAAGAACACTGAAGGAAGCAAAGGTATGAACAAAATAAAACAGGATTATAAACAAAGAATGGAAAAACCTTAATAAATCAAAAAGGAAAAAATATCACTGATGTCTTTAAAGATATTGTCAATGATGATGACCAAGAAGACACTTGCCTGATTTGTGATTTATAGTAGGAGAGAAATACGATGTCTGAATCAAAATTAAAAGTTCAAGTGTTAGAAGGTGCAGACAACAAGCTGGATTTAGCTAAATTAGAGGATGTTTTAAAAAGAAAACTTATTATTCCTTCTTATCAAAGACCTTATGCTTGGAATTCAGAAGATATAGAGGAAATTTTTCAAACAATCTCTTATACAAAAGAAAATAGAGAAAATATATGTTTTTTTGGATCAATAATTCTTTCTAAAAAAGGCAATGGATTTGGCCAAGAAGAGTACTATATTATTGATGGGCAACAAAGATTATCTTCTTTTCTTCTTATACTAAGAGTGATGTTACATCAATTAGATTACTTATTTACACAATTAGAACCTAAAAGAAATCTAACAGAATCACAAATAGAGAAAAAACTCGAATTAAAAAATAAAAAAGAAAAGCTAGCAAAAATAATAGAAACTGTAAGTTTAAAACGAGACGGCCAGCCTTCTCAAAACGAAAAATCTATACTTAATTTTATAAAAAATGATGTGAAAGATTACACATCTCTTCCTGCGCATTTAGATGAAAAAATAAAGATAATATATGATAAAAGTCCAATCCGTCTTGAGAATGCAGTGCCAGACTCTTCTAGTGTAGAGCAATTTAGTAGTTATATAAATGAAATTTTAGATTTCTTAGATCTTGTTTTAAACAAAATCAAATTTTGTTTAATTTGCATTGCTGGTAAAAACTCAGAGGACTTTGCTATTAATTTATTTAATACACTAAATACTACAGGGCAGCCTCTTACTGCTTTTGAGGTGCTAAAATCAGAATTATATACAATTAATAAAGAGTTATCAAAAAAGATTGATGAAATACAGTCAGAAATTATAAAATACTATATATTTAAAAGAAAAAAAATTGTTACTCATACGGGAAAGTTATTATTGTATTTGGCTTTATATAGGGGAGATTTTAATGAAAATAACTATGCTTTATCTGATAATAAATTTAAAGATCAGAGGGGATATTTAAAAGAAGCTCTAAACAAAGAATCTGCTGCTCAATTAGTAGAAGATATAAAAGTTATTAACACTTTTTATTCTAATAATTGGTTAAATTTAGATTCCCTTTCAGATTTATTAAAAAAAGAGGATGAAAAAGTATGCTTCCATTTTTTATCAGAACTAAAGCATGATCGTGTTTTACCAATACTGATCCGATTTTATAAAAATAATAAAAACTCATTAGGAAAATGTGTGAAAGTTTGCACGGCTTTTTCGAGTCTATGGCGAGCTTATTGTGATGGCAGTACTTCTGGTATTGATAAAGCTTATAAGGATATCTCGTTGAAGCTAAAAAGTAACTATGAAATAGAAGACCTGGGAAAGAAGTTAAAGACGCTATTTTTTAAAAAATTATCTTCAGAAGAGGAGAATATAGAACAAATAAAAAATAAATGGATACAAAAACTTAAAACAAGTACTATTTATAAAAACCAAAAACTATCTAAACTTTTACTTTTTTTATCTTATAATAAATTATATTTTGACTCTGCAACAAATTCATTAAAAAGGGGCAATGGAATTGATATTTTAGATATTCATCACTGGAAAGACTCGGATTATAAAACTATAGAACATATACTTCCAAAGTCTGACAAAACAGTAATTGGTCATATTCACACTTTAGGTAATCTTACTCTTCTCCCTCAAGTATTAAATTCTTCTCTAGGAGATAAACCGTTTTCAGAAAAACTTGTAAAATATAAACAATTTTGCGAAAGAGAAAATGAAGATAAATATCCATATTTACCTATCATAAAACATATTGCCAATTATGATCAATTCACAAAACAAAAAATAGAAGAACGATCTAAAATCCTTTCTGAATTTATTTGGCAAACATTAGCTGAAGATTGGTTAGGGTGGAAAGATTGATTTACTTTGATCACAACTCTACAACTCCTTATTCTCCTTCTGTGAGAAGATATATTGAACAAGGTATTTTAGAGGATTGGTACAATCCTTCCTCTACATACTCACAAGCTCAAACTTTACATCAAAAAATGAGAGAGTGCAGAAAATTTATTGCTGATTATTTAAACTGTTCTCCTAAATATCTATTCTTTACCAGTGGAGGAACAGAATCTATTAATACTATTCTATCACTAGAAACTCTAAAGCGTAATCAATTATCCACTTTTATAACATCTCATTTAGAACATCATGCGACTATTAAAAAAATTGATTACTTATCTGATTACCAGAATATTCGACCTTATTGGACTTCCAATAATGAACAAGGGGAAATTAATTTGGAAAACTTAGAAAAAATGTGCTCAAAACACCCTTACTCTCTTTTATCTTTTTTAAGTGCTAATAATGAAACAGGAGTAATTACAAACATACAGGCTATAAGTAAAATTGCCAAAAAATATAATTGTCTTGTTCATGTAGATGCTGTTCAGTCTTTAGGTAAAATGCCTGTTGATCTGGAAAAATGGGATGTGGATTTTGCCAGCTTCTCAGGGCATAAAATGGGAGCTATGAAGGGGGTTGGTTTATTGTATGCCAGAAAGCCATTTGCTTCCCTTATGTATGGTGGAGGACAGGAAAGAGGCTTAAGACCAGGTACTCAAAATTATCCAGCTATTCAGTCCTTCAAATTAGCTGTGCAGGATATTGACTTAAATAAACAGGAATATGTAAAGCAACTAAGGGATTACTTTGAAAATACATTAGCTCCCATGTATAAATATCAATCTAAGGATTTTAGCCCTTCTAAAAAAGAAGATCAATATTTTACACAAAATGACTGGAAAGAAGAGACATTTCCTTTCAAAATTAATTGTAAAAAAGCTAATAGACTGTCAAACACTTCTAGTATCTATTGTGGAATGGGTATTAGTAACCAAGCTATTTTGTTACACTTAGTTCAAAAAGGGATATGTGTCTCTGCGGGTTCCGCCTGCAATGCGGGTTCACCTGAGCCTTCTCATGTGATTACCGCATTAGGTATTTGTGATGATATATCTCTAAGAGATTATGCCAGATCCTGTATTCGTATATCCTTATCCCCTTCAAACACAAAACAAGAAATAGATTTTTTAATACAAACCTTAAAAGAATTAGTGTCACCCGCATCTTATTTGAGGGGTATTCCAAGCCGAAATTTATCTTTTTAGATTTTTTATGTAAAATTTTATTGTTTGAAATTGGTCAAAAATATAAACTCTTAAAAAGATCATTAACAGACTACCGGACTGGTATAAATGAAAAAGCTTTCACCAGAATTATTATTAAAACTTCATTACTTAATGGTGAAATCCAGGGTTCTGGAAGAAAGAATGATTAATATTTACAGGCAAGGCCAGGCTTATTTTTGGATTGGAGGCCCTGGGGAAGAAGCCTTTGGAGTGCCACTTGGTTTACTCATAAAGAAGGGTTGTGGTTTGGATTACGATTGGCTCCATCTCCATTATCGGGCGACACCTACTCTTGTAGCTATGGGGCTTTCTATGCGTGATGCCCTTCGATTGATTATGAATAAAGTAACAGATAAGCATACAGGCGGGAGAAATTTCTCTAATCATTATTGTATGCCGGAGTGGAATGTAGCTCCTATAACATCTGTTATTGGTTCTCAGTACAGCACAGCTTTGGGGACAGCGCATGTACAAAGTCGCTCCTCAACTTCAGCTATTACTATTGTAACAGGTGGAGATGCAGGGACAGCCGAAGGGGATTTTGCTACTTGTCTGATATGGGCTTCCCGATCTGTGTGTCCTTTACCTATGCTTATTACTGTTCAAAATAATGGATGGGGTATTTCTACATCTTATCAAGGGCAACATGGAGAGACAAATATTGTTGATCGTGGAAAAGCGTTTAATATGGAAACGGTCTTAATTGATGGAAATAATCCTATAGAGTCTTATACTAAACTGGATGAGAGTATGAAATATGTACGGGAAAAACGTCGTCCGGTTTTGTTAGAAGCTTTTGTATCTCGTTTATATGGTCATTCTTCTGCTTCCGGGGCCAATTATGTGAAGGAAGAACCTTGTTGTATTGCTCTTTTTGAGGAAAAGTTAAAAAAACAGGGATTATTGACGGAAAAAAAACGAAAAAATATTTGGGATGATTTAAAAGCAGAAGCAAAGCAGATTCAACAGGAAGTTGCCCAAGAACCAGACCCTCAGCCAGAATCTATATGGGATCATGTATATGCAAATAAGGAAAACGCAGATGGGAGAAAATTTTAATTAAATAGTTCATTTTAGGAAAGTGGAAATATGGCTAACATGGCACAGGCAATACGAATGGCTTTGCATTATGGGGAAAAGCATCTTCAGTTAAAAGATGTTTTTGGTCAAGATGTGGGACCTCCTTTAGGGGGTGTTTTTACAGTTACTCAGGGTTTAAAGACCGCATGGAATACGCCTTTAGATGAGAGAGGTATTATTGGAACAGCGATCGGTATTGCTCTGACAGGTGAGAGATGTGTAGCTGAGGTGCAATTTGCTGATTATATTTTTAATACAATTGATCTTTTAAAATTAGCCGGTAATTGTTTATGGTCTTCTCATGGGCAATATGCTCTTCCTTTTGTTTTAATGACTCCGACGGGGGCGGGTATTCATGGGGCAATTTATCACAGCCATAGTTTTGAATCCTGGGCTAGTCGCTTGCCTGGTTGGAAAATAGTGATGCCTTCAGACCCTTTGTCTGCTTATGGTTTAATGTTATCTGCTATTGAAGACCCTAATCCGGTTTTGTATTTGAAGCCTAAAGCTTTATTGCGGGTAAAAGGAAATGAAAAAATCCCAGGAGAACCAGAGCAAGAAAAACAACTGCGTGAGATGATAGACGCGCCCTTAGGGGATCGTCAGGGATGGGAACCTCGTTGGCCTTTGTTAAAAGAATATAAAATTCCTATTGGCAAGGGTAGAGTTGTGCAATCTGGATCTTTAGTGACAGTGGTGAGTTTTGGCCGATCCTTATTTTTATGCCACAAAGCTTTAGAGCAAATGGAAGCCCAGGAAAGGGAGGGAGTGGAGTTAATAGATATGCGGTCTATTTATCCCTACGATTGGTCTTTAATAAAAAAATCCATTTTAAAAACAAAAAGAGTGTTATTTGTAAATGAAGATACAGAGGTGACTAATTTTGGGGAGCATTTAGCTTATAGGGCCAGTAGAGAATGTTTTTATCATTTATATTCTGCTCCTCGTGTACTTGCTGGAAAAAACCTTCCTGGTATAGGTCTGCATCCCAATTTAGAGAAAGCGACCGTTCCTCAAGAGACAGATATTTTGTCCGTTATTCGAGAGCTAAAAAAAGAAAATCCTTAGAAATAAAATATTTATATTTTTGAAACCTATCCATAATATAGATATAATAAAAGTTATGGATAGATATTTGAGAAAACTCATTTTAGAAGGTCAGTGGCCTTTCTCTTTGATAATTTTCCTTACATCTTGCATAAGCCTAAGACACCTTAAAAGATTTTAAGAACCATTTTTGA
>JAPPLY010000030.1:13877-36561 GCA_028819305.1 Bdellovibrionales bacterium | reverse complement strand
AACAACAACTGCCTTCCCCATCTTTATCTGCCCCTTCTTCCCCCCTTTCCCCTTTATATGAAAAACAAAATTTTTTTTTTTTAAAAAAAAAAACCCCCCCCCCCCCCCCTCTATCTGAATCAGAAGAAATATTTTTATCTGAACCAAAAATAGAGGAAACAACCCCTCCCGACCCAAAAGCCATAAAAACAGAGGAAGGTCTATCATCACTAGAAGTCTATAAAGAACCTTTACAGGAGAATCTTCCCGAAGAGAAATTATCATTCCCACAAAAGCAGGAATCTCACCAACAAGATAAACAAAATACTGATGAAGAGAAAGAAAAAAAAACTCATGAAGAAAAAGAAGCTCCTGATTTTTCAATGGAAAAAACGGAAAAGAAAGAACCTCAAGAAAATTATTTTGAAGAATTACCAGATGAAAGTTTTAACGATGAAGAAGTGATTCAAACGGATCCTTCTGGACAGGATTTTTCAGATGTAGAACAATACGGAAACGCTCAAGCTAGTTCGGAAAAAGGGTTTTTGCGCTATGATCTTCGTATCTCCGGCCTGGACTCCAGTGAAATAGAAAAACAAGTGCTATATATTTTAGAGAACCCTCGATTCAAATGGGATGCAGGCGAGGTATTACGATCACAAAAAGAAGGAGTCTTGACTATAAAAAACCTCAACCCCATTAAAGCTATGTGTTTAGTTTCGGATCTGTCTTTTTTATCTGTGGAACTGAGCTGGAAACAATATATGGCTTTAAATGCCGAAATCCAGGAAGAATCACCTGAGCAAACAGAGGAAAGTTGAACGATTCCAAAAGGTTTATTTTTTTTTCTTTTCGGAATTGATTTCGCGAAAACCGGCTTCTTTTTGACGCTGATAAAAGTTAACATTAGTTTCGTATTCTTCCAGAGATTCAGCTTCTTTCATTTTTTTCTCATAATTAGGATAAGGAGTTAAAGGACCCACTTTCTGTATTCGTCCTTCATCAAAAAACACATCTCTTGTGTATTCCTGGGAGTTCCACCTAAATTTATAAGTCCATCGGTCTAGCCCATTTGAGCGACCTACAGCAAAAGGCTTTCCAATGGTGTTACGCACCCTTTGCTTATCAAGCCCGTGTTCGATATTTTGTAAAGCTGTATGGGTACTCACACAAGAAGTAAAAAAAAGAACATTTGTTACAAAAAAATATCTAAGAAACATATTTTAATGTTATCAAATAAAATATCCATTTTAAAGAAATTATTTGAATTTATAGTGTATATTAGTTAAGTATTCACAGTGAATGCCTGTGCTAATACAATGGAAAGCCCTCTAAGAGGCTCTCCGTCCCAAAGAAACGGAAAGCCACTTTGGTGGTGCCGACCCGCACAAGTGCTGTCATTCCCGCACAAACACTGTCATTCCCGCGAAAGCGGGAATCTAGTAACTATGAAGAGAGTGATTTATTAGTAAATGGGTTTGAATTTTCAGTTTCTTGATAGGTGATGAAACTTCCTCCTAAGAATGAACGAAGCCAGGAGTTTGCACATTCTTGACCTGTTCGGTATAATTAAAGAATTTGAAAAACAGAGGAAAAAAAGATATACCGATGTTCCTCGCTTCCGTGAGGACAAGATTTGAAAATTCCGGATTTAAAAGCCCCTCTATCCGGGGAGGAAAGAACCAAAAAGCTATGGAAAAACTTGTCCCCGTAGAGCTTGTCCCCACGAAAGCGGGGAACGGGAATAATACCCTTTGAGTATGAAGGAAAAATTATGAACTATAATAAAAGCGGATTAATTGTTTTACTAGCTTCCGTTTTTTTTGGTTTTGCTTTATTTGCTTGGTTGGCTTTCTTCCCCCCCCACATGGAATTAGCACAGTGGGAAGAGGAAACTCCATCCTCTACTGTGGCGGAAGATAAGGGGGAAGAGCCCAGTGAGGACTTATCTCAAGTGGAAAAACCCTGGGTGTATAGTGATTTATTAGTGACTCATGGAGCTAAAGTATATCAAACCTACTGTGCTTCTTGTCATGGAAACACAGGCCTCGGCGATGGGCTAGCTGCAAAAGCCCTAAAACCCCCTCCCCGGAATTTAGTGGAAGGAGCCTGGAAAAAAGGGGGTAGTTCCATAGCTCTTTATCAGACTTTAGTACAGGGTATTGAGGGTACCTCTATGCTTTCTTTTTCTTATTTGTCCAAGCAGGATCGCTGGGCCTTGGTCCATTATATTCGTTCTATTACAAATAATAAAGAAGAAGACAATGAGGACAAATTGGAAGAATTTGCTAAAACAGCGGAGTGATTTGTTAGGAAATATTTTAGAGGCTCTGTTCCTAAAGGGGAAAGTAGAGGCTTAAAACGAGTTCGGCTTTGAGCACAGAGCGGCTGAAAGCCCGCTCTGTGGCAAAACGCATGTTTGAGCTTTTAAGCCTTTTACTTTCCTCTTTAGGAAATAGCAAGAAAGGTAAAAAATCCAATGGAGAAAGTATCAGTATGAATAAACAAGCTTTCATTTATTTTTTTATCTGGGTTTCTATAAACTCGACCTGGGCCTATAATCCGGAAAGAAATTTTTCCGCCTCGCAGGTACCTGAAGAATTAAAAGATTTAAAAACTCAGGAAAAATTAGGAAACTCCTTGGCTTTAGATCTTCATTTCACAGACGAACGGGGAAAAGAAGTAAAACTAGCCCAATATTTTGAGGGTAAGCAGCCGGTCCTGCTTTCTATAGTTTACTATGCTTGTCCTAATTTGTGTGGATTACACCTAAATGCTTTGTCCGAAGGCTTACAAGATTTATCGGAAGATTTTAGGAAAGAATTTCAGTTCGTTCTGGTTAGTATGGACGAGAAGGAAACACCTACCCTCGCTTTAAGTAAGAAAAAAACCTATATAGAAAAGTATGCTTTGTTAGATGAGAATACCCACTTTTTAACAGGTAGCAAAAAAAATATTTCTGCTTTAAGTAAGCAGGTGGGCTTTCGTTTTCGTTGGGATGACAGCCAAAAAATATTTGCCCATTTACCAGTAGCCTATGTCCTCACCCCCCAGGGAGCTATTTCTCGTTACCTTTATGGTGTGATTTTTTCCGCACAGACTTTGCGTCTCTCTTTAGTAGAAGCTAGTCGCGGAAAAATAGGCTCCTTTGTGGATCGAGTCTTGCTATTTTGTTTTCAATTTGATCCTAAGAGAAGACGTTATGCCTGGTATGCTTATAATATTATGAGAGCAGGGGGCGTTTTAACTTTGTTGCTCATCCTTTGTTTTTTGTTTCCCGTATGGATCAAAGAAAGTAAAAAATCAAAAAAAGGAGTATCTTAAAAAGTGTTCTCTTTATTAATAAACTCCGCTTCGGCGGCTAAATGGCTTCCCGCTCCGGCAACGAAATTAGCGGAAGAAGTAGATCAGCTGATCTATTTTTTGGTGGAGATAAGCGTTTTATCTTCCTTATTAGTAATAGGAGGTTTTGTTTACTTTTCCATTCGTTTTCGGAGAAAATCGGAAAAAGATAAACCCCCAGCGATCACACATAATTATTTGTTAGAATTTTTATGGAGCTTTATTCCTTTCCTTATTTTTATGTTTGTTTTTGGCTGGGGTTGGCTTTTATACGACAAGATGAGAGACCACCCTAAAGAGGCTTTGGAAATTCATGTTTATGGTCAGATGTGGAACTGGGATTTTGTATATAAAAATGGAAAGAAAAGCTCCGGTATTCTGACTGTACCTGTGAACAAGCCGGTAAAACTAATAATGAGTTCCAGAGATGTCATTCACAGCTTTTTTATTCCTTCTTTCCGTATAAAGCAGGATGTGCTCCCTGGTTCTTATACGGCCTTATCTTTTACAGCCAGTAAAAAAGGGAAATTTCCGGTTTTTTGCACAGAGCTTTGTGGGGCAGGGCATTCCAGTATGTTAGCCACGGTTCATGTCATGGAGCTTGAGGAATGGGAGAAGTGGCTAGCTAAAAATCCTTATAAAGGAATGAGCCTGGCTCAAATCGGAGGAAGTGTTTTTCAAAAAAGTTGCACAGCTTGTCATACGGTCACTACGGAAAAAAGAATCGGTCCGGGACTGGCCGGGCTTTTTGGAACTAAAAGAGAATTTGAAAAAGGAGAGGCAAAAGTAGCGGATGAGAACTATATTCGGGAGTCCATTTTAAATCCTTCTACTCGTATTGTAAAAGGGTACGGAAACTTAATGACCCCTTTTGCCGGCCTTTTAACGGAGGAGGAAATGACAGGCTTGGTGGAATATATTAAATCTTTAAACAGCTCTCCTTAAATTTAAAATTAAGTAAAGAGAACACACTTTAAGTAAAGAAATTAAAACAAGGAAAAATAATGTCAGAAGGAAAAAATTATTTAAACGAAAAAAAAGGACTTAGCTCCTGGCTTTTTACCTTGGATCATAAAAGAATCGGTATTCTTTATATGATTACGGTTTTTACTTTCTTCCTGTTGGGGGGAGTATTTGCTTTATTGATGCGCCTGGAGCTTTTTAAACCAGGCGAGAATTTAATATCAGCGGCTCTTTATAATCAGTTTATGACTTTTCATGGAGCCATCATGGTCTTTATGGTCATTATTCCAGGTATCCCCGCTTTTTTGGGAAACTTCTTTTTACCTTTACAAATTGGGGCCAAAGATGTGGCCTTTCCCAGAATTAACCTTCTCTCCTGGTATTGTTTAATTGTAGGAGCGGCGGTGGCTCTTTGTTCTTTATTTTTTAACGGAGTGGATACAGGTTGGACCTTTTACACTCCTTACAGTATTCGGACAGACAACGGAACATTATGGGTTGTTCTAGGGGCCTTTATTATGGGCTTTTCCTCTATTTTAACGGGCCTTAACTTTATTGTAACAGTTCATAAGCTGAGAGCCAAAGGTATGGGCTTTTTTCAAATGCCCCTTTTTGTTTGGTCGCTTTACTCTACGGCGATTATACAAGTACTAGCCACCCCGGTCCTAGCTATCACTCTCCTTTTGTTATCTGCGGAAAGGCTTATGGGTATCGGTATTTTCGATCCAAAACTAGGAGGAGACCCTGTACTGTTCCAACATTTTTTTTGGTTTTACTCTCACCCGGCAGTTTATATTATGATTCTGCCCGCAATGGGTATTATTAGTGAACTTATTACCACTTTTTCCCGAAAAACGATCTTTGGCTATAAAGCTATTGCTTTTTCCAGTGTGGGGATTGCCGCTGTGAGTTTTTTTGTCTGGGGCCATCACATGTTTGTAAGTGGTCAATCCGAGTGGGTTGGGATTTTATTTTCTTTTATTACTATGCTGGTAGGAGTGCCTACGGCCATTAAGGTTTTTAACTGGGTGGCTACCATGTACAAAGGCTCTATCAAATTTGATGCTCCCATGCTTTATGCCAACGGTTTTTTATTTTTGTTTGTAATCGGGGGGGTCACAGGCATTATGTTGGCCACTCTCGCTTTTGATGTACATGTACACGACACTTATTTTGTCGTAGCGCACTTTCATTATGTCATGGTGGGGGGAACCTTGATGGCCATTACAGGAGGTCTTTATTACTGGCTTCCTAAAATGTTTGGTCGTATGTACAATGAATTTTGGGCGCGTATCAGTTTTGCCTTCATTTTTATAGGATTTAATGTGACTTTTTTTCCTCAGTTTATCTTAGGTTTTATGGGAATGCCCAGACGCTACCATGACTACACACCAGTATATGAACCTTTAAACCAACTTTCCACCGCCGGTTCCTGGATGATAGGTGTGGGTTTTGTGATTGTCTTTTTTGTGGTTCTTCAAGCTTTATTAAAAGGAGAAAAAGCCAATTCCAATCCTTGGGGGGCGGTCACCTTAGAGTGGCAAACCGATTCCCCACCTCCTCACGAAAATTTTCATGAAGCTCCCATGATTACAAAAGGCCCTTATGACTACAACTGAAGCTAAAATCCACAAAGTCGCTCATCATTTTGAAAGCGCCAGGCAAGAAGAATCTGCTTGTAAGCTAGGTATGTGGCTTTTTTTATGCACGGAGATTCTTATGTTCGGAGGCCTGTTCGTTGGCTATGTCATTTATAAAAGAATGTACCCCGCTATTTTTCTTCAAGGAGCCACATTTTTAGATTGGAAGTTAGGGGCTTTAAACACGGTTGTTTTGCTTGTAAGCTCTTTAACAATGGCCCTTAGCATTTATTACATTCAAAAAGGAAAAAACAACAAAGCCATCCTTTGTTTGTGCTTAACCTTGCTCTGCGGCTTTATCTTTATGGGAGTAAAATACCTGGAGTACTCTCATAAACTGCACCTAGGTCTGGCACCAGGGGCCTTGTTTTCTTATACGGAAACCCCTACCTTAGAAGGCTTACCTTTATATTTTTCTTTTTATTATTGCATGACAGGGCTTCATGGTCTTCATGTGTTGGTAGGGATGCTTCTTATCTTCTGGATGATTATCCTGGCCGGAAAAAAACAGTTTAATACTTCGTATTATACGCCGCTGGAATGTGTAGGGCTTTTTTGGCACTTAGTGGATTTAATATGGATCTATCTCTTCCCTCTGCTTTATCTAGTGGAGTGAACCCAATGGGTTTCATTTAGTAAACTTTGGTAAAATCTTTGATGTATATGTATTCAGCTATAAACCCTTTAAGAGGCTTCCCGTCCTGTGAAGCTTGTCCCCGCGAAAGCAGGGAACGGGAATACAGTCCTTACGAAAAGAACGATTTATGAGTAAATGTGTCGTCCTTCAGGAAAATAACCAAACTATTTTTTACAAAAAGAGAAAAAAACCAACTAAAAGTCGGGAAAACAGGAAATTTTTGTAAAAATTTAAAAAAAAAATTAATTAAAACTAAGTAATGACCGAATAAAAATGTATATTTTTTAAACATTAGGTGTTTTAATTAAATGTACTTATTAGGTAATAATTATTATTAAGGAGGATACAAATGAAAACATTATTACAAAATAAAATAGGGCTGGCTTTGATTCTATCCTGCTCTTTAGCCCTTCTTTTTATCTCCAATTGCACGGAAAGAGGATCAGAAGGCCCTCCTGCTACCACAAATGCTACTAACGATGGAGGCTCGTCAACAGGAAGTGATAGTCTCTTATCTTGTGACCTTATTGAAAAGTGCAGTGGCAAGACATGTCAATGTAGTGGCAGTGATTGTTGTAAAGAAGATGAAGACTGCCAGGACAAATGTACAAAATCTTTTTCAGACGATGGTCTGCGCTTAAGAAATAAAACAGCGAAAAATACCTGCTTCCATTTGCAAAAAGAAATGGTGGACAGGCTTTTTGAATTAATTGAAGATCTGGATAAACCAAAAGTGGAAAGATTAGGAGAGATAGGACAAGATGAAGACGATATGAACCTTATTTGTTCTGCTGTAAAAGAGTTGGATCATGACTTATTAGATGAGCGTATTGATGAATATTCCTCTACAGATGCAAAAAGAGTTTTAGGTTGGGGGACGGAGAGCCTCGAAGCTTTAGCGATATTTGAAAATGCAGAAGATAAGGAAGGAGTGCCTATGTTTCAAAAGTTACTTCAAAAAGCTTCTGGAGCTTCAGGCGATCAAGGAGTGTTAGATGGTCTAACTGTAGATGTAGCTGTAGAAGATGATAGTAACGACGAAAAACATGTTATGCGCTGGGCTTTAGAGAACAATAATGAGGCACTAGTACGCTGGATTCATAATGAAATTATTGCAGACCATGATGAAAGTTTATGTGGTGATAAGAATAAAAGTAATTGGCCAAATCATCACCCGGTTAATGCAAGATTTAAAGAGAAATATGGGGACAAGGCTTGTATCCTGGGGGTGTACTGTAAAATTGCTTCGGATACTACTAATTCGAACGACAATGACTTCAGACAAAAAATGGCAGAACTGATAGATAGTGAAGTAGAAATTTCTGATTTTATAGAAGAGGTTACGACAGAAGGAGGTTTAGGATTGGGAGAGGATCCTGCTGAGGACTGGGCTTATGCGGCCTGCACAGCTTTAAAATCACAGTGGAATAACAGTGCCAACCTTGATCTAGGTTTAGGGAATTAAAGGGGATTATAGTACCAAAGATCTACGGCGTGGGGATTTATAAGGCTCTTCAAATAAAGATATCATAGGAAAATTCCACATAAAGTTCACATTTAGTTATAAAGAAAAAAGGTCGGCTTTGAGAGAAGCCGACCTTTTTTTATTAAATGCATGGCATTTAAGAACCATAAATTAAAAATTACTTATTGCATCCGTGTTGTCCTAAAATCGAGCTAGGGGTTATCTCTAAAAAGAAAGCTTGTTGCTAAACATCAGATAATGTATTAAAATCCAGATAACACCGGAAGGTAAAGGGTACAGATGAAAATATTATTACAAAACAGAGTATGGGTGGCTTTGATCCTATCTTGTTCTTTAGCCCTTCTTTTTATCTCTAATTGCACTCCGGAGAGAGGATCAAAAGGCAACACCGATAACACAAAAATTGACGACAACAATGGGGTCTCAACAGGAAGCGATAGTGCCTTATTATCCTGTGATCTTATTGAGAAATGCAGTGGCAAGACATGTCAATGCAGCGGCAGTGATTGTTGTAAAGAAGATAAAGACTGCCAGGACAAATGTACAAAATCTTTTTCAGACGATGGTCTGCGCTTAAGAAATAAAACAGCGAAAAATACCTGCTTCCATTTGCAAAAAGAAATGGTGGACAGGCTTTTTGAATTAATTGAAGATCTGGATAAACCAAAAGTGGAAAGATTAGGAGAGATAGGACAAGATGAAGACGATATGAACCTTATTTGTTCTGCTGTAAAAGAGTTGGATTATGATTTATTAGATGAGCGTATTGATGGATATTCCCCGACAGAAGCAAAAAGAGTTTTAGGTTGGGTGACGGAGAGCCTCGAAGCTTTAGAGATATTTGAAAATGCAGAAGACGACAAAGGAGTCCCTATGTTTCAAAAGTTACTTCAAAAAGCTTCTGGAGCTTCAAATGATCAGGGAATCTTAGCTGGTCTAACTGTAGATGTAGCTATAGAAGATGACAGTGATGACGAAAAAAAACATGTTATGCGCTGGGCTTTAGAGAACAATAATGAGGCACTGGTACGCTGGATTCATAATGAAATTATTGCAGACCATGATGAAAGTTTATGTGGTGATAAGAATAAAAGTAATTGGCCCACTAATGGTGATGCGGATGCCGAAAGAGCCGCTAAATTTGAAGAGGAGTATGGGGAAAAGGCTTGTATCCTGGGGGTTTATTGTAACATGGCTCCTTCTAATAAGGAGGATGACAATAAATTCAGACAAGAAATGGCGGAATTGATAGATAGTGAAGTGGAAGTTTCTGATTTTATAAAAGAGGAGATAGTGAACGGAGGTTTAGGACTGTCTGAAGAAGTAGCAGAAGACTGGAAAAGAGAGGCTTGTTGTAAGTTAAACCCCAACTCCGGCGCATTGTGGTCCAATGGAACAAGTCTCGGTGTATTGGCTTACGATTCAACTGGTTGCGACGGGAATTGACAATATATCCCATCTAAAACAAGAACGGAAAGCGGAAAAACATTGTCATTCCCGCAAAAGCGGGAATTTGGTCTTCTATAAACAGGAAAATAAGTAAGTTGTTTCCTACCGAAACTGAAAGCGAGGATGGGCCGCTCTGTGCTCAAGGGCCTAACTCATTGTTCCCTCTCTCCCGCAAAATTTTGAATAAGAGAACTTTTTCAGAACCGACTATTCCTATTTTTAGTGTAAAATACGAATATAATCTTTTATATTTTTACTTTTAGTCACAAAACTGATTAAAACTAAGGGAATTATATGTTTATAGTTGAAAAATACAAACAACAACTTGAGTATAAAAGTTTCGTTCCGGCTTTTATTAATAAACCTTAGTAGAAAGGCTAAATCTGGTAAAAAATTATTATTATTTCTCTTTTCCAACCCCATTATTTCCATTTCTCAAGCATCTCAAATATTTAAAGATGATCTATGATCCTGTTAGTAGGTTAATACATAAATTTCAGAACTTTGGTTTTTTAAAAGAATTAACAGGGTTTTCCAGAAATAGATTATTTGTTTTACAGGAATATTTAAATTTGTTTAAGTAAAAGTATATACCGAACAGGTCATATTTTTCCAGGAAAATAGGAACCAGGGTTCAAAAAGGAAAAAACAGACTGTTTAAGGTAAAGGGATCACTAAAAAGGGTAATGTTGAAAGGAAATAATTTTTAGATGAAATTTTTTTTTTACCACTGTTTTATATTGAGTTTTATTTTTATAAATCACAATAAATCAGGCTCTTATAATATTAATGAAGTAAAACCAATTTCTTCTCCTTTATACCGAACAGATCAGGAAAAAAAGAGGGGCTTAAGAGAGTCTCTTTCCTGGAGAGAAGAAAAAAGACAACTACAAAGTCCCCACCTGCGGGAAAGCAGAAAACGGGACCCTCTCCTCGTAAAAGCGGAGATCAACCAGATCAGCATAACAAAAATTTCCCCCGCTTTAGAAAAAAGCCCCACACCTTCTCTTTCTCCCCTCTCTTTAAAAAAAAATCTTTCTCCCCCTTCTCCCCCCTCTTCTTCTGCTTCTCCCTCCTCTGTTCAGGATCCGGAATCTACTTCTTCTTTACAAAATTCTTGGGAGACAGAACCGGCTAGTATGCAGCAGGAGAAATTCCGTCTCAGGCAGAGGAAAACAAATAAAAGTAGGTGGACTTTATTTAAGTGGCTTAATGAACAAAATATTTCCCTTCAATGGGCCTATGCCTTTCTAGAGAAGGAAAATAAATACGCACCAAAGCTATTAAAAGAAAAAATAAATAAGAATTTTAAAAATGACAGCCTTTTATATTTTAATTTTTATCAAAATATTTTCCAACTCCCCTATATTTTTAAGTGGGGTTTAAAAGCCAGTGCTGGTTTTACTCGAAACGAAGATGTAGCAAGCCTCTCCTTTTTTCCCTTAAGTCTATCTGTGATAACTCATCTTCAGATTTTTAGACATCAATTTATATTGCCTTTTTTTGAAATGGGCTATTCTATATGGAATGTGGATTATTCTGATTTTTCTACCCTTTTTCCTTTTTGGGGGGCGGGAGCTTTAATTAGCTTTTCCCTATTTAAACCCTCTCTTCAATACACCCTGCTGGATGAATATGGAATAAAAGATATAGGTATCAACTTGGAGCTGAGAAATAACTCCAGCCCTATGAGCTTTTTTACAAAGGATAGAGGGTATTTTTTTCGCTCCTTTCACCTAGGTATCTATTTCCACTTCTAAACCCAAAGGGTTTTGTTTGGTAAACTTCAGAAAAATTATTGAAGTATATAGTCCACTTCTAAACCCAAAGGGTTTTGTTTGGTAAACTTCAGAAAAATTATTGAAGTATATAGTCCACTTCTAAACCCAAAGGGTTTTGTTTGGTAAACTTCGGAAAAATCTATGATAAAAATATAATGTCTAAAATAAAACAACGTTTCCGTATTCTTATCAGCTACAAGGGTCTTAAATATTATGGCTGGCAAAGGCAAACAAATTTGCCAACGATTCAAGGAACGATGGAAGCGGCTTTAAAGAAAATTTTTCAAAAAGATATTCCGGTTATAGGAGCAGGACGGACAGATACCGGAGCGCATGCTTTAGGACAGACAGCGCACTTTGACCTTTCTGTACTCCCTAAGTTCTGTTTGCAAAAAGCTTTAAATTCTTTTTTACTGCCAAAAGATATTTGTGTCAGACAGGTGTGGAAAGCCCCCTCCCATTTTCATGCTCTTCATTCAGCTATAGGGAAACACTACATGTATTTTATATTAAACCGTCCCTTTCTTTGTGTATTCAGAAGAGGGCAAATATACTGGCACCCGTATCAAATGGATATAAATCTTCTTCAGAAGATAAGCCAAACCATTTCCGGTCGGCATGACTTTAAAAGTTTTCAAAATGCAGGAACTTCGGTTAAGAGCACCATCAGAACTATCACCTCTGCCCACTGGAAAAGGGAGAAAAAACAAGTGTGGATTTTTGAAATTCAAGGGAAAGGTTTTTTAAAGCAAATGATTAGAAACATAGTGGGGACACAACTGGCTCTTTTAAAGGAAAAAGAACCTTTAAAAAAATGGAATGATATATTTCATTCTAAAGACAGAAAAACCGCCAGTACCACAGCCCCTGCCCTAGGGCTTTATCTTTATAAAGTCTCTTATCCACCGGAGCTTGACAAGGAATGCCAAAAATTTTATGCTGGTCCAGCCTGTGCTGATCTGGTTTAAGTGTTTCAGCGGGCCTTAGACCACTTTTAACTGATCCAGTATAGAATTTATGAACTCCGTTTATCCGTAGGAAGAAAATTACAGAAAGCCTTGCCTCTGCGGAAGCGGGGATTAAAAGAGAATAAAATGAGCTTATGGGGACATAAAATATTATGAAAACATGGAATCCGAAAGTAGATGAAGTTAAAAAAAACTGGTGGCTAGTGGACGCGACAGGGTACCCTCTTGGCCGTCTGGCTAGTGAAGTGGCCATTTTACTTAGAGGAAAGCATAAAGTGGAGTTTACTCCGCATATAGATACCGGAGATTTTGTGGTGGTTATTAACGCAAAACAAATTCAGCTGACTGGACGCAAATGGACAGATAAAAAATATTTTTCCCATTCCCGCTTTTTTGGTTCTTTAAAAGAAAAAAAAGCAAAAGAGCTAACAGAAACGGAACTCATAAATAAAGCTGTATCAGGTATGCTTCCTAAAAACAAAATGAGAAAAAAATTAATGAAAAAATTAAAAGTGTATGAAGCTGCGGAACACCCCCATAAAGCCCAAAAACCATCGGCTTATACTGTCACCCATGTTCTTTCTACAAAGGAAACGGGTGACATAAAAACAACTATCCCTGAAAAATCTGTCATTTCCGCAAAAGCTGTCATTCCTGCAAAAACTAACACAACGGGAAGCCCTCTAAGGGCTTCCCGTCCCGCGAAAGCGGGAATCCAGAAAAAAGAAAGGACCTAACTTAATCATGAAAGTATATTACAGTACAGGTAGAAGAAAGACCGCATCGGCTAGAGTGTTTTTAAAACCCGGTACGGGTAAAATCACTATTAACGGAAAAGATCCAAAGGTGTTTCTTCCTTATATTTCCAAAAGATCAGAAGCTTTAAAACCTCTTTATCTCACAAAAGAAGATAAAGCTTTAGATATTTATATTACTGTTAGAGGGGGAGGTATAACCGGTCAATCCGAAGCGATCCGCCATGGATTGGCTCGGGCTCTTACAGAGTACTCTTCTGAACACCGGCCTCTTTTAAAGAAAGAAGGCTTTCTAACCAGAGACTCCCGGATGGTGGAACGAAAAAAGGCGGGCCTTCACAAAGCCAGAAAAAGCACTCAGTTCACTAAGCGATAAGACACTTTTGTTTTCCATCTAGGATGTTGGTATTTACCTCTCAAGTTAAAGTAAAACCAAAAGTTTTGCCACTGCTTGACTTCCACAAGATGCAGGACTCATATAGACTCAAGTTAAGTAAAATCAAAAGTTTTGTGCCACAGAGCTACTAAACTGAAGGCCCTCTAAGGGCTAACGGAAAGCCACTGAAGTGGCTTTCCGTCTCGCAAAGGCGAGTTCCCCTTTTATTATTGAGATTCAGGAAAAAGAATAGGCACATTATTTTGCATTTCTATCAATTTTTCTATCCATTCTCTCCATTTTTCTCCATTTCCTTCTGGGATAGCGTCCTCCCACTTTAGTTTTTTTCTGATATAATTCGAGAATTTGCTATGAGCGGAAGCTTCCATCCGTTGTATTTTTCCTGTACTTAAATTAAAGAGCAGGGCTACTTCTCTAAGGAGATGAGGTCTTTCTTCTCCAATCCCCCAACGCATTCTTAAAATTTTTTCTTGTCTTTGAGTGATTATACGACGAACTAGGACTGGGGGCAATTCTCTATTAGATTGATATGCTTCTATTCGTCTATTCCTTTTTTGATCTGACCAGGGAGCTACTTCTGTCATTCCCAAATGAAAACCCATTGCCGAAAGTAAAGCCTTAACTGTAATAAGATTTACTGATTTGAATGTTACCATCTTACCATGAGGGACACCAATGTCTCCAAAGTGTACCAATCTAGGTTCTGAAAGTTGTAATAATTCAAATTCTGTGGTTCTCACTAAATCTACCAAGAGATGTATATTATTAGATTCTAAAATGCGCTGTATTTTAGATGATAATCTAAAACCGCTTATAGGATATGCTAAAAGATGTTCCCTTTCTTGCTTATCGGTTTTTTCGATTTTAGGCTTTTTTGAAAAAGAATTTGAGCATCTTCCATTAGAAAAGGCCTGTGGACTTATTACTAGAAAAATTAAAAAAGTAAAATAGAAGGTGTTCATAATAATTAAAGTTTTAATACACCATTGGAAATAAATTCGTCCAGTTTGTTTTATATATGTGAAGAATAATTTATTAATTTATGAAATTTTTACATTTATTATTTCATTTGAGGGTTAGAGTATAGAACACCCCCTCAATAAGAAAATCATTTCCTATAGGTTGAACAGTCATAGAGTTTAATAAGCAGCTATCAGAAAGTTTCTGAATGGTAAAATCCCTAGACCACCTAAGACCCATCCCTATAATTTGGGGAGACATATACAAGTAGAGTTTTTGAGCCACCTTTTCTTTAAGAAACTGAGATAGACAAAAGGCTCCTCCCTCTACTAGCACAGACTGTATTTTTTCTTTCTGATAAAAATGTTTCAAAAGAGCGGACAAAGAAAAATATTTTCTTTCCTTTGTATCTTTTGTTCCGGAAAGGTATGATTTAAAAAATAAAGTTTTTACACCTAGGTTGGAAATGGAGTTTTTTTCCCAATGGGGTTTAGTGTTATCGAAACAACATACAATTACTTGATTTGGGGAATGTGTGTTTAACAAGTGAGATTTTGGTAATAGAGAAAAACTTTTTCCTTCAGGATCCAAAATAATCACTTTATTTTTTTTATCTTTAAATGGGTCTATACGGATGTTTAAGCGGGGATTATCTTTTAAAAAGGTATTAACTCCAATTAAGGTCGCGCTGTGAGAGGCTCTTAGAAAATGGCTGTGCTCACGGGCTTTTTCACCGGTAATCCACTGACTTTTGCCATTTTCCAAAGCCACCACTCCGTCTAAACTGGAAGCCACTTTTAAACTGACAAAAGATTTTTGATTTGAAAAAGAGAATTTAAAAGGAGCTACCAGGTTTTCCAACTCTTTTTGCAAGTCAGGACTACGAATAATTGTCACCCCTTTTTGTCGTAAGTAATCTAAGCCCCCTGTTTTTGTAAAAGGATCTTCTACACCGTAGGTTAGAGACTTTATGGAGTAATGAGCTAAAGTTTTTGAACAAGGAGGTGTTTTACCTTTATGGTGGCAAGGTTCTAAAGTAACAAAAACATGCGCTCCTTTTAATTTTTCTTTATCTCTAATTTTTTTTAAGGCGTTTACTTCGGCATGAGCCATCCCATATTTTTCATGGTAACCGGAGGATAAAAAATGATAATCCGAATCCAGAATAACACAACCCACAGGAGGATTGGGTTCCACCCATCCTATACCTTTTTTGGCTTCTTGGAGAGCGAATTTCATCGCCTGTTTTGGAGAAAAAACCATTTTTTTCCTTATAATGACTAAGATTTTTTTTGAATTCTGAAATTTTTCTGTCGGGATAGAGTGAGTCTTTCATTAGAGAAAAAGGTTTTAAAAGTGAGTTAGGTCCTTGAGCACAGAGTGGCTAGATTCCCGTTTTCACGGGACTGAAGGCTCTTAGAGGGCCTTCAGTTTTGTGGCAAAACGCATGTCTGTCTGAACCTTTTAAAACCTTTTTCTCTAATGAAAAGATGTCACATACTATATTCATTTGAAATATCTCAAACCGCAAATCAGAGAGGAGTAGAATCAAAAGCTCTATAAAAATCCTCTTTGCATTTGATCTCTTTCAATCGCATCAAAAAGAGCCTGGAAGTTTCCTTCTCCAAAACCATCGTGGTTGTGACGATTGATGATTTCATAAAAAACAGGACCGATCACATTTTTGGTAAAAATCTGAAGTAGGTAACCGGTTTCATCTCCATCTGCTAAAATCTTGTTTTTTTGTAGATCAACTAGGTCTTCTTTTAAAATTTGAGGTACTCTCTTTGGCAGATCTTCATAGTAAGTATCCGGCACCTCTAAAAAATCAATACCAGAAGACCTAATTTGTTTTACGGAGTTCACAATATTCTTGGTGGTTAAAGCAATATGCTGAATTCCGGAGCCTTTGTATTCTTCTAAAAATTCCTGGATTTGCGACTTTTTTCCCCTTTCCCCTTTAGCTGGTTCGTTGATGGGGATAGTAATGGTGTTGCAGGGAGAACGCATAACCTTTGATACAAGCCCTGTTTTAGTTCCTTGAATGTCAAAGTAGCGTCTTTCCGTGAAATTAAAAACTTCCTGATAAAAATCACACCACTTTTGCATGTCTCCGGTGGGAACATTGTGGGTGAGGTGATCCACTGATAGTAATCCGGCTTTAGAGGAAATCGCCTTTTCAAAAAAATGAAATTCTTTCTCAAAGTGGGAAAGATCCTCTTCTACAAAATAAATGATGGATTGGCCCACTCCGTATATAGCCGGAAAACTATGGCTTTTTTTATCTATCGGCACCGCCCTGGCCCCCTTAGCTCTAGCATATTCAAAAGCTTTCTTAGCTGAATGAACCCGAAAAGCCAAAGCACATACAGAAGGTCCATGTTGATGATAAAAATTTTCGGCAAAGGTGTCTTTTTCCCGGTTTAAGACAAAATAGGTATGCCCTTGTAGAAATAAATCTACCTTTTTGTTCTTGTGTTGTCCCTTGTGGACGAAGCCCATAGACTCCCAGAGCTTCTTTAACTGTTCCGGTTCAGGACTGCTATACTCGATAAAATCAATCCCTTTTAACCCGGCTGGATTTTCTTTAGTGTACATTGTCCTTACTCCTTTTTTGTATGGCCCTGTTTGGTTTTTGTTAAGGTGTCTGAAACCTAAGCTGATCGTGTTTGATGCTCGCAAACCTTATTCCCACGCAAGAAGAGGGGGCGAGAACAGATTTTTTATTGTTATTCACGGAGGGCACGTATAAACGGGAATCCAGCCGAGCTATCCATTTTCAAACACGATCGGTTTCACCTATTTCAAACCAGTATGGTTTAATTATATATCTTAAAATCACTGTTTTTACCAGTTTGTAATGTATATTTCTTTGAAAGTTTGTATTTTTTCCGCCTTTATTCAAAAAAGTTTTTTTGTTTAAATAGCCCGGAGGCGAAGTTTTGCCGGCAAAGTACGATTTAACTTTTTTTCCAAATAGTGGGTGGTTTTTATCAAATCAGATATTTGCACTCCGGTTTGAAAGTTCATTTTTTCCAACATGTAAACCATATCTTCTGTAGCTATGTTACCGCTGGCCCCGGGAGCGTAGGGACAGCCCCCTAGTCCCCCAATGCTGGCATCAAACACCTTTACTCCTGTTTCCAACCCGGCCAACACATTAGCTAAAGCCATCCCACGGGTATCATGAAAATGTAAAGCTATTTTTGAAGCAGGGGTTTTCTTTAAAAGAGGGTTCATTAAACTTAACACATCTGTATAAACAGCGACTCCAATGGTGTCACTGACAGATAACTCAAACACTCCTTCCTGCATAATACGATCTGCCAGTCTGGCTACTTTAGCCGGAGCTACATTTCCTTCATAAGGGCAGGCGAAAGCCGCACTTAAATACACCCGAACTTTGATTTTTAAACTTCTGGCTTTTTGACAAATAAAATTTAAAACTTTTAAGCTGTCCTTAATACTCATGTTTATATTTTTTTGGGAAAAAGATTCTGTGCAGGATACAAAAAAAGAGATTTCCTGTAATCCACATTGAGCGGCTTTTTCAAAACCTTTTTGATTGGGAACAAAGGCAGAATAAATTGTATTTTTTGGAAGGCTCCCTTTCCTTTGTGCAAGCAAAACCTTTTTTGTCAGCTCCGGTACACATTGCATCTGTGGAATAGCCTTAGGGGAAACAAAAGAACCTAACTCTATTCTTTTCAGCCCAGAAACAGAAAGTTTTTTTACTAATTGATAACGGTCTTTTAAACTTAATTCCCCGGTTTCATTTTGCAAACCATCCCTTAATCCTACTTCTACAATTTGGGCAACTGGCATAAAGTGATAATCCTCTCTTTTAATCCCCTCTTTCGCGAGGACAAGGTTTTCAGGTTTCAAACGAAATAGGACCTTCTTCTGGAGAGCTAATTTTTAGTTCAACAGAAAACTTGAAAATGCAAACCCGGTCGGTATAAAATCCTTTATCTATGTTTCAGAAGATTTTGCCATCTCCACCAGTTCTTGATCGGCTGAGACCTTTTCTCCTTCTTTTACTTTCACTGATTTTATAACACCTTTAGCGGAAGCTTTTAAAGTATATTCCATTTTCATAGAAGAAAGAATAAGTACTGTTTGATTTTCTGTTACCTCTACACCTGGGTGAACCAATATTTTCACAATTTCCCCGGGCATAGGGGATAAAATGACATATTTATCCGGTTTTTTGTTATTTATAGGAGTGGTTTTATGATCTGAAGGTTCAATCAAAGCTATATCCGTTTGATTTATACCTATCCGGTTGATATCCGATAAAGAAACAGAGGCTCCCAAGGAAAAAGAGTCTCTGAAGTTCCTCTTTTTTTCTATACCGGTGAGGTATAGAATAAATATTTTACCATTCCAGTGAAACCATATCCGCCCATCTAGCTCTTCCGCTTTTACCTGAAAGAGTTGATCCTTTATTTTTATACCTATCTGTTTTAATTTACTCATTTTTGATTTACTCTGAAAAATAAGTCCAGGGGTTAAAATATTTTTCTGTTTTTTTGGAAGAAAAAGGTTTTGCTGGAACAGAAAAAGTTTTTAAAAGAGTGGAAATCACTTCCGGTGGAAGGGAATGGACATTCTCCTCTTTCCAGGATGGTAAAAAAACCTCTTCTACAAAACGAGTATGAACCTTTCCTCTCATAAAAATTTCATGGGAGATCAAATCCTGTAAAAACGATATATTTGTCTTTAAGCCGAAGATAAGAGTTTCACTAAGGGCTTTTTTCATTTTCTCCACCGCTCGTAAGCGGTTTTCCTCCCAAACAATGCATTTTCCCAGCATGGCATCGTAAAACCCAGGTACCTCGTCTCCAGACTCATAACCCATATCAAAGCGCCGGTTCACTCCCTGGGGAAATTCACAAGTGCCTAAAGTGCCAAAGTCCGGCACCTGCTTTTGCATGTTCTCGGTGTAAATCCGACATTGAATACTGTGTCCACGAGGGGTAAAAGCTTTTTGTATAAAAGGGGGAAGCCCCTGAGCCGTTAAAATCTGTGCCCTTATAAGGTCTATTCCTAGTATCATTTCCGTTACAGGACATTCCACTTGAATACGAGGATTCACCTCCATGAAATAAAACTTTTCCTCTTGGTATAAAAACTCCACGGTGCCGGCTTGTAAGTATTTTACTGATTGTAAAAGCTCCACGGCAGCGGAATGTATATTCTGTTGGATAAATTTGGGTAATAAAGCCGGAGCTTCTTCAATAATTTTCTGTTGTTTTCTTTGAATGGAACAATCCCTATCGAAGAGATGAAATACCTGTCCTGAAGCATCGGCAAAAACCTGTACTTCTATGTGGCGAGCCGATGGCAGATATTTTTCAATAAATATTTCTGAAGAGCCAAAAGCCACCTTTGTTTCTCGTTGAGCAGAGGTGAAAGCCTCTGGCCATTCTTTTTTGGAATGCACTATTCTAAGTCCACGTCCTCCTCCCCCATGTGTGGATTTAATCATGATGGGAAAGCCTATTTTTTCCGCTTCGGCCAGTAACTTATCTGCATTTTCTTCTGTTGCTTTTACAGATGAAGTATAAGCAGGTAAAACAGGAATACCGCACTTAATAGCTTGCTTTCGGGCCAGCACTTTATCTCCGAAAATCTCAAGGCAGTTTTCCGGAGGGCCAACAAAGATGAGATTGTTTTTATTGCAGGCTTGAGCCAATTCCGCTTTTTCAGATAAAAAGCCGTAACCGGGATGGATGGCATCTGCACCGGAAGCCAAAGCCCCTTCTATAATAGCGGGAATATTCAAGTAACTTTTTTTAGCTTCAGCCGGACCTATGCACACTTTTTCTAGGCACCTTCTAAAGGCTTTGCTGTTTTGATCAGCCGAAGAATAAAGCAGTACGGGCGTTATGCCCATCTCCTGACAGGTGGAGATTAAGCGCATAGCGATCTCTCCTCTATTGGCAATAGCTAGTTTTTTTATTTTTCTATGCATGGTATTTTGAATCTATAATATTTTGATCTGAAAGTGTATCACTTCGTCATTTCCGCGAAGATGACGATATTCCCGTGAAGTTTGTCATTCCCGTGAAAACGGGAATCTAGTCTTGCATATCTTTTTCCTGGTTTTCGTCTAAACCATGTGTGTTCTTTTGTCCTCTTTCTAAGACATGGATTAGTACAGGAGGGCCTATAAGATGTGGGTCTGCTCCTCGGTTTAATAATCGAGTCATTGTATCCGCATCTTTTGCGTACCACAGTACAGCTCGGGTGGGTGCATTTTCTACTGTTTTGCCATGAGCATTTACAGCGTTAGCATCCGCCTCCTTGTTTAAAAGCAGTTCTATAATTTCATGGTTGCTTTTTTAGCAGCTTCCTTTAAAATAAATCTTTTTATAAGAAAGAAAAAAATGTCTATTTTTTTGACAACTGTTACTTTTTTACATTCTATATGTTGTTGAAAACAATGTGCTCTCCTGACGTAGTCATATTTTTAAATTAGCTTGCAGATATTTTTTTAATTAAAGATTCATTAATAACTGTTTGATAACCTATACCTCTCTTTTTTGCTTCTTTTTTTGCCCAGCTTAAAACCTTTGGGTGTAGTCTGATAGAAGTTGGCACATATTTATGTGAGCCTTTGGCTGGTCTTCCACGTATTGGACGCTTTACTCCTGTTTTCTTTTCAATAGCCTTCTTAGCTGACATTGTCTCTTTTAAAGTAATCCTTCTTGATTTCTCAAAGGGGAAACTTTTTATATTCTTCATAGAGTCTCCTTTCCTTTTTATTTGCTCTGCGAGCACTAATTATACGGTATATAGCCCCTTGTATTCGTTTAGTAAAAACAACAACTAAAATACCATTATCTGATTCACCTATAATCCATTCTCTTTTTTCTTTAGACGTGGAATGTTTTTCATCTGGTGCTATAAGGGCATAAGGATCATCAAACACAGTTATAGCTGTTTCAAAGTTGATCTTATGCTTTTTGAAGTTGCTGACAGCCTTATGTTTATCCCACTCAAACCGCATATTTTCAGTATATACTGAAAGTATAGCTTTTGTCAAATACTAAAAATTAAAGTAAAAATGTGATGACCTTAACATATATAAAAAACTTGTGCGTGTTTTTTGATTAACTGGTTAGTAGAGGGTTTTGAGCTGTTATTAACAGGTTTAACAGAAGCGATTTTGTTGATTGATTTTTCGTGTTTTGAAACCACTAACCTCGTTTCTGCCGAGCCTATCTTTAATAACTAAAGAAGAGTCGGACAATTCAAATACGACCGTTGTGGTTACCAATATTGTTATTTTCTTTTAGAGTTTTCTAATAAATTTTTGATTCTCTGTCTGGCGGAGTCTGTTTTTCTCGCTTCACTGATAAGAGAAACTCCTTCTTTTTTTACTTGAGAGAGGGGAAGAGCATAAGCAGAATTAAGCCATTTTTTTGTTTTGGATACGGCAGAAGGATCCAGTTCCTTAAAATTTTCCAATATTTTTTGCAGAAAAATATCACATTCTTTTTTGGAGCCAATAAAATGGGCAAGACCTATCTGTTGCGCCTGTTTTGTAGAAAAAGGAAGAGCACTTAGCATTAAAAACTTGGCATGGGAGAGTCCTATTTTTCTTAAAACAAAAGGGCTGATGACAGACGGAATAAGACCCAGTTTTGTTTCGCTAAATCGAAATTGAGTATTTTCTTCTGCAATCACTACATCAGAAACAGATAATAAACCTAAGCCTCCTCCCACGGCAAATCCATGAGCGAAAGATATAACCGGCAAAGGGCAAGACATTATAGCTTCAAATAAAGAAAAAAGATTTTCCATTTCTTTAGAGGTGAAAGCTGATTCATCATTCATCCATTTTAAATCCGCTCCACTGCAAAAAGCTTTTCCCTCGCCAGAAAGAACAATAGCTTTTACAGGGGGATCCCATTTTGATTCTTTGAAGAAAGAAAGTAAAGTATTGATTAATTCTGGATTAAGCGCGTTTCTTTTTTCCGGACGATTTAATTTTAAAAAAGTAATTTCATTTTCTGTTTTCATTTTTATAAAATCGTTCATTAAAATTTACTCCTATTATACTGGTCTGATTTGATCTCCGCTTTCGCGAGGACAAAATTTTCTGATTTCGCTGGATTCCCGCTTCCTCGGGAATGACAAATATACTTCAAAATTCAAATGTGATTGGTATAATGTTTTCTTTTTTATAAGATATAGTTTTTTTTCGCTCACAACAATAAAATCCTCTGAGCTTAAAAAAGGATAATAGTTCCCTCCTAAAAAAAGCCCCCTTACTTTATATCATAGATTTTACCAGAAGCGTGCCAATTAAACCCCTT
>JAPPLY010000030.1:0-13777 GCA_028819305.1 Bdellovibrionales bacterium | reverse complement strand
TGGCTTTAAAAATTATAAATAGCTACATTTAGTGTTTTAAAGTTTACCAATTAAAACCCTTTGGCTTTAAAAATTATAAATAGCTACATTTAGTGTTTTAAAGTTTACCAATTAAACCCCTTTGGGGTTTACATTCGATAAATGCCTTTGGACTTCTTTCCAAACGGGGCATAGAGAGCCGTGTCTAGTCCTAAAGCTAAAACTTTTCTAGTATCTATTGGATCAATAATACCATCGTCCCACAAGCGAGCTGTGGAGTAATAGGCAGAGCTTTGTTTTTCATATTGTTCCTTTAAGTTGGTTTGATCTATTTTAGTTTTATCTGTCTTACTCTTAATGGACCTAAGAACTTTTTCCGCTTGAGGCCCGCCCATGACGGCAATACGAGCCGAGGGCCACATCCAAAGTTGACGAGGTTGATAGGCCCTGCCACACATACCGTAATTACCAGCTCCATAAGAAGCACCAATAATGAGGGTAAATTTGGGCACTCGTGCTAGACTAACGGCTGTCACCATTTTCGCTCCTTGTTTAGTGATACCTTCTTTTTCATATTTTTTACCCACCATGAAGCCTACAATATTTTGTAGGAAAACAAGAGGGACAGCTCTTTGATCACAAAGATCAATAAAATGAGCTGCCTTTAGGGCAGATTCACTAAACAACACTCCGTTATTGGCTAATATCCCCACTGGATAACCACAAAGATAAGCCCACCCTGTTATTAAGGTGGTTCCATAGTTTTTTTTAAATTCATGTAATTCAGAGCCATCCACCAGGCGGGCTATAATTTCTCTCATGTCAAAAGCTGTTTTTAAGTCCGTAGGGATAATGCCGTACATTTCTTCGGAGGGATAAAGAGGATCTCTATTTTCTCGTGTAAGGAGTTTTTGTTTTTTAAAAGAACCTAGATGCAGCACAATATTTCGGGCTTTCTCTAAAGCCTGTTCTTCTGTTTCCACGATATGATCGCTGACCCCGGACTGTGAGCTATGTAAAATGCCCCCTCCTAATTCGTCCGCACTTACTTTTTCCCCTGTTGCGGCTTCCACTAAAGGGGGACCTCCTAAAAAGATAGTACCACTGCCTTTGACAATAATATTTTCATCAGACATAGCTGGAACATAAGCCCCTCCTGCTGTACAGTACCCCAGAACCACAGCAATCTGAGGAATACCTTTAGCTGTCATACGAGCTTGGTTATAAAAAATACGGCCAAAATGGTCTCTGTCAGGAAATACCTGGTCTTGGTAATGTAGATAAGCCCCCCCACTGTCCACCAGATAAATGCAAGGTAAATGATTTTCTAAAGCTATTTCCTGAGCACGCAAGTGTTTTTTTATAGTGATGGGAAAATAGGTGCCCCCTTTTATTCTGGAATCATTCGCCACCACGACACAGGGGCGATCGTGCACAATTATAATCCCTGTCACTATACCAGAGGAAGGTAGATTCTCTTTGTAAAGCCCCCTTCCCGCTAAAGCTGAAAATTCCAGGAAATAAGTGCCAGAGTCTTTAAGTTTTTCGATTCTTTCCCTAGCTGAATATTTATTTTTGTTCTTTTGAATTTGTTCCTTCTTCTTCCCACTATCTACTTTTATTAACTCTATGGTATGTTTCAGCTCATCCACTTTCTGCTTCATGCATTGAAAGTTGTGTTTGAAAGTTTCTGAATGAATGTCTATTTGCGTTTTTAAAATCAAAAGATAGTTCCTTTCTCATAGTCAAAAGTTTCAAAGGTCGGCAAAAATATCCACCTGATTTCCATCAGGGTCAAAGACACTGGAGTAACATTGCCCTAAAAAAGCATCCCAGGGTGGTTTTAAAAGTTTAAAACCAGATTCCGTTATCTAATAATATAATGCATCCACTTCTCCGCCGATTTTTTTTTGAAGCATAATATCACCTGAGTTTCCATCTCTTAAATAGCCCTAAAATTAGAGTTGAAAAATAAAAGCTGCGCTGCTGTATCCTTTTTTTCCGATTTTACGGAGATCAGTTATAAGGAAATAACTAAAAGGGCATATACATATATATCAAGATAAAGGCCAAAGGCCAATACTTATATATTAAATCAGTAGTATGCTGTTTCTACTGTATAGGGACTTTTATCTATAGTCTAAATAGAAAAAAACAGCTATGACTGGAAAAGAAAAAAAGCGGCTTGCTTTACATTTTAAAGCAAGCCATAATTGACCTAATATGCAAAACACTCTTTTTACTAAATTAAAACCTTATCGTTTTCGAATTTTAGCTGGGGCTCTTTTTTGCGCTTTTCTTATTAGTACATGGTTTGTTTTTCATCAAAAACCAAAGTATCCAGAAGAGCTTCATATAAGCCTACAAGATCAGTTAAAAAATATTATACAGGAAACTCTGGTCAAGCAGAAACCGCAAGCAAAGAACCTTAAGTTTCAGAAAATGTGGACACAGTCCACTAAAAAGCGAGATCAAATCAGTGCGCACTTCAAATATTCTTTTGATGATGAAACGGATGTGAATATCTCTATAGAGGGTCAGGCCTTGATGAATCGCAAAAGTTTGGGTGCTTCTGAAAAATATGATTTATGGAGTGTAGATCATATTCAGATAAACAATACAAAGATGGAATTTTCAGAACCTATTACTCTTTTTTCCAGCAAATTTAAGGGTAAAATCGAAGAGGATACAGAAGAAGATGAAGAGGATGAAGAAGGGGAGGAAATCGAAGAGGATGATAAGGATGAGCTGGGAACACAGGAATCTGAAATGAAACCTTCGGCAGATAATTCGAAACTAACAGAAGAACCAAGGCAAGCCCCCCCAGCAGAAGAAGGAAAGACGGTTGAGGAGGTAAAGAAAGAGTCTCCTGAAAGAGGAATGAAAGAAGAAGGACCTCCTTTTAAAAAAGAAATGGAAAAAGAGGATACTGATTCAAATCAGGAATCGTCCCCTGAGGCAGATGAGAATTGATACCCCAGCAGAAAATTCAAAAAGGAAAAGTGAATGGTTGGCCGTCGGAGGTTTTGATTCATACCGATGGGGCCTCTCGTGGTAATCCGGGAGCTGCTTCCGCTGGCTTGGCGGTTTATGACAATGGTAAAATTTGTATTTATGAAGAAGCTTTTTTGCTGGGGACAAAAACCAATAATTTTGCGGAGTATTCAGCAGTTTTAAGGGCCCTTCAGTTAAGCTCTGAGAATAAAGTTAAAAACTTATTGTTAAAGAGCGATAGTGAGTTTTTGGTAAAGCAACTTTCTGGTCTCTATAAAGTAAAATCTCCTAACATCAAGAAGCTTTATGAAGAGTGTAAGAAATGGGAAGCAGAGATTTCTCAAGTAAAATTTCAACATGTACGGCGGGAACAAAACAAAAGGGCTGATGAGCTGGCTAACTTAGTTTTGGATGGATATGATATTTCTAATGATACTGATCGTATTTGAAAATTCATGGAAAAATGAAACCCGAGGGGTATCTTTTCCTAAGAGAATAGAGGGCAAAAGCGAGTTCGGATTTGAAAATGCCGGAAAAATAAGGCTCACTAGATATAAAGGTTTTGCCTAACGAGGCGGAAAGACCGGGAAGTTACAAAAAAATAATACCCTTTGGCTAAGAAAATAGGTTATACTTTTATTTGGGGATTTACGGGTGACCGCTGGGTTTTTTTGAATACACTAAAACTTTTTGTGAACAGCCAATTTTATATTTAACTCCTGTAGGAAATACACTATTTTAAAAAACTCAGAGGAAAGTCCGGACTCCAAGATGGCAGCGTAAAAGGTGAAAACCTTTCCACCTTTCAAAGGTGAGGACAAGTGGAACAGAAAGTATGTCCGGGCCTTTATATAAAGGCTGCTGGAGTGAAATCAGCTAAACTCTACGCGGAGCAAGGTCGAATAGGAAAGCGTTTGAGTCGAGCCATGACAAGCTTTCGGGTTGACCGCAAAGATGAATGTTCGCCTCCTTGCTGTTTTTCCGGTTAAACAGAAGAAGACAGAATCCGGCTTACAGTAAATCCCTTTCAACCGGCTTTTTATGCCGAATCGGTATAGAAATTTTTATAAAAATAACTTAGTATATAGTCGGTTCCAAAATAATTAAACTTGCAAAATTATGAAAAAAAACCACTTTTTAGAACCAACTATATAAGCCATTATGAAATCAAGCCCTACGACTATTAAAAAAAAATCCGGCGATATAAATAAAAACCAATGGGAGAAAGAAGGCTTTTTAATACAAATGCGCCCCCATCAATATTTATTGGGGGAAGGACCTTTTTCTCTTTCCCTAAAACCGGAGAAGAACCAGTGGAGTTTATTTTACCCCCCCTTTTTCTTTTCCCACTCTGTCCATAAAAGTGACGAAAAAATAACACCCCCGGAATATAAAAACTTGGCTAACAAGTTGGAAAGACCGGGAAGCCATAAAAAAATAATACTTCCTGGGTATAAAAAGGCTTACTGGTATATACCTTATTCCACTGCCTTTTTCTCTAAAGAAAGTTTAAAGGATTTTTTGGAATACAAAAAAGAAAAAATCTATATAAAAAAGGGGGAGCTTCCTTCCTCATCTCTTTTTCAAAGTTTTTTTTTAAAATCACAAGAGCAAATAAAACAAAATAAAATTCAAAAAGTGGTCCCTGTTTTTTTTGAAACCCTCTCTTTTTCGTTGGGGAAAAAAAATATATCCACTTTAATTTATCATTTAATTACCTGTTCTGATAAAGGAGGCTTTGCTTATGGCTGGTGGGCAAATGGGCAAGCGGTCCTGGGTTACACACCGGAGTATTTATTTAAAAAAAAATCGCTCTCCGTTCAAACAATGGCTCTGGCTGGCACCGCCCGGTCTCCACAACACGACCTGAGAAAAGATCAAAAAGAAAAAGGGGAACACCGGTTGGTAAGGGAGGAAATCAAAAAACTTATAAAACCTCTAGGGAAAAGCCGCATTTCTGACACTTATATTTATTCCATTGGAAATATTTCTCATTTAAGAACAGATTTTAAGCTCCAATTAAAAAAAGAGATATCTTTTGAGCAGCTATGTTACCTTCTCCATCCTACTCCGGCCCTGGGGGGGGTGCCTCGAAAAGCCGCTTTAAATTTACTAGCTGAACTTCACAAAGAAAATAAGCCACGATATGGTTTTGGATCCCCGTTTGGCGTCGTGAAAGGGAAGAAAGCTTTTTGTGTAGTAGCTATACGAAATGTTCAGTTTATAAAAGGAAAAATGTATATAGGATCTGGTTTTGGTTTAGTTAAAGAAAGCCAACCAGAAAGAGAGTGGGAAGAGCTTAGAAAAAAGCGACAAGTTATAAAAGATATTTTATTTTCCACCCACCCTGCTGATACTGATCTTGTTTAATTCTCGCGAGGCCGGCTCTCGCGAAAGGGAAGGAAAGGATAAAGTTATCATAATGCCATGTCAAAAAAAATACATATCAAACATAGAGCTATCCGAAAAGTTAATCATTCAGCTGATGAAAAAACACAATGTAGAGACTTTTTGTCTTTGCCCTGGAGGACGAAGTGCAGCTTTAACGGCGGTTTTATCTCAAGCCCAGGAGCTGAAAATATTTTCTTTTTTTGAGGAAAGGTCAGCTGGTTTTTTTGCTCTTGGCAGAGGGAGAAGAGATAAAAAACCTTGCGCTGTGGTTACTACATCTGGCACGGCTGTAGCGGAATTGTTACCATCTGTAATTGAAGCCTATTATTCTCATGTACCGCTTGTGATAATTACAGCGGACCGTCCCTCTTCTTATCGTAAAACAGGAGCTCCTCAAAGCATTGAGCAAATCGGTATTTTTTCCCATTATGTGTGGTCTAGCTGGGATTTAGAAAACACACTGGATTTTGATCTATCTTCTTGGGACCGCTCTACTCCTTGTCATATTAATGTTTGTTTTGACGAACCCTTAATAGATAAAAAACACATAAAACCGATAAAAGCCTCACAGTACTACTCCACCCCGATTTCCTCTTCCACCACTATAAACTCAAACATCTCTTTGTTAGACCGATCTGATCAAGAAGGGGCAAGCTCTCAACTTCCTTCTCCCTTTGGAAGGGATTTAGAGAAATTACAAAAGGCAAACAAGATCAAGATAGAAGAGGAAGCACAAATCAAATCTTTTTTTTCCAAAGTGACTAAACCTCTTTGGATTTTATCTGAAATGCCAGAAACAGTAAGAAAAAAAATAGAAATGACATTATCTTTTTTCCCCTGGCCTATTTACGCAGAGGCTCTTTCTGGTCTTAGAGAATCTTCCCGCTTGCATTCTCTTATTTTAAAATCGGGAGAACACTTTTTAAACTGGCTTATTCTAAACAAAAAAATAGATGGAGTTATTAGAATAGGCAGAAGACCTTGTACTCGCTTTTGGAGAGATCTGGAAACTATTTATTCCTTTATACCAGTATTATCTGTTAGTGATCAAAACTATTCTGGCCTGAGCCGGGCCCTTCCAGCCCTCTCTTTTTCCTCCTTTTTTAAAGGGATCTTTATTGTCCACAGTAAAGAGGAAAAGAAGCTCCCTAGTAAAAAAACCACCAAAAAGAAAATAAAAGCAGCTCCAACAGAAGTATTTAAACAGGATGAACTAAGAAGCCAAATTTTAAGCCGCATCATTAATAAACATCCTTTAAGTGAACCTAGCCTGATAAGGCAACTTTCGCAAAAAATACCGGCCCACTCTCTTCTTTTTTTGGGCAACAGCCTTCCCATAAGAGAATGGAATCTAGTAGCCCCCTACCAGCCAGATAAACAATTAAAGTGCATAGCTAACCGAGGGGCCAACGGTATTGATGGGCTTCTATCCACCTTTTTTGGAGTTTGTGAACCAGACAGACAAAACTGGTGCTTGATAGGCGACTTAAGTTGTCTTTATGACCTTTCCGCACCTTGGATCCAGCGACAATTAAATAAGAAAATAAATTTCTTTTTAGTGATCCTTAATAACGGAGGGGGGCAAATTTTTTCTTCTTTATCTGCTGATCCTATTTTCCTCAACTCTCATAATTTAAATTTTAAAAAGTGGGCGGAGATGTGGCATTTAAATTATTACTGTATCCAAAAGTGGCCTAAGACATTTTCTTTTTCCTCTCCCTCTGTAATTGAACTGAAAATAAACTCGGCTTATACTAAAAAATTTGAAAAGGAATTTTATTCCCTGATAGGTTAATCTTGTTTGACCATTTCGGCATAAAACAAAAAAAACCAGACTGGACCTTAAACCTGTCAAGAGTTTTTCACTTTTTATAAACATTTAGGATAAAAAGTTTTTTTTATGTCTCATCTTTGGACAAGTTGTATTATTGACTCCTTTTTTTTGCTCTCTATCTGGCATAATATAAAAGAAAACAGTATTGCTATCCTGTAAGGAGTGAAACCCCATGGAATTAGTTATTGATTTACTACAACAAAAAAACAATTATCTGCTTCAGTTTGAAAAAATAGGCTTTTTTGAGTGCCAGCGCATTCGGGCAGGGGATTATAGCCATATTGAGCAGTTTTATTACAGCCGGCAAATTATTCTGGATGCTATCGAAAACATTGACATACAGATAAAGAATTACACACCTCAACATGTTTCTAAAGAGTATAAAAAAACTATAAAAGCTCTTTTACAAAAAAAGAGAGCTATTACGAAATCTATTTTACAACAAGATATTATGATTCACTCTTATTTAAATGATTTGCAATACGATATAGTAGAAGATCAAACAGCTTAAGAGTTTTTCTTTGTTTTATAATATTATTTCCGATGAAGATGAGAGAGCTGTTATACTGATCGGGTTTGCTCCTCGCGAAAGCCCGGGGCGAGAACAAGATTTTTTATAATTTCTATAAAAACTTTTTCCCGAGAGGAAACAGAGAACTTACTATTCACAAACAAAAACTAAAAAAAGTTATCGGCCTGTGGAACCAAAAGTACAAAAAAACCTGAATAACCAAATACAAGCGACAAAAGCTTATTTAAGGTTTTGTAATAACTTATTTAAAGCCTCTTCTTTAGAAGATTTTTTATCTCTTCTTTACAAGGAAACAAACCGACAGTTTAAAACGAGAAGTCTGGTCTTTTGTTGGTCATCAGGGCATTTTGGGCCTCTTCAATACATTTGTCATTCGGGCGGTCTTTATAAAAAGACCTGCCATCATTACAAACAATACTCAGGAGGAAAGGCGAAACAAATACAAGTAAAAAGGGAAGAAGATAGTCAATATTTAATGACCTCTTTAGGAAGGCCCGTTCAAAATATTTTAAGCATCCCTATTAGGACTAACCAATACGGCAAAAACACCTCTATTCGTATCTTTGTAGAGTTTTACATAAAAAACCATGAAATATTATTATCTTTCTATGAATCTTTTTTACCATTAATAACAAAATGTGTGGATCGCCTCTTATGGAAAGATCATCTGGAGACAAGTATAGAGTTATGGACTTCCACATTTAATGAGCTTAACGAACCCTTAGCTATTTTTGATGAAAAAAATAACTTAAATCAGGCAAATAATATTTTTAATAAAATATTTGATAATATGGATCACAAACCTTCTTCTCAACCCCTTCTTCATTGGCAAAAAAGAATCTTTGAAAGACATTCTTATTTTGTAAATATATCGAACAAGTTAGGAAAGGGCCCTCTTCAAAAACCCTCTTCCCGGGGGAGAAAAAAAGAAGCGACTGAAAAAGGCCAACCAGACGGGGAAGACGGGGAGAAAAAAAACAGCTCCTACACTGTATATCACTACACAGATATCAGTGAGTCTTTGATTTTAAGAAACAAGATGATTCAAAACATAAAACTGGCCGCTTTAGGAGATCTAGGGGAAGCTATTGCCCATCAATTAAGTAACCCTCTGGCGGGGGTGTTGTCCATGGCTCAATGGATTTTACAATCCAGCCTTTTAAACAAAGAAACAAAAAAAGACATGCAAGATATTGTAGAAGGCGTATCTCGTTCCCAGGAAATTATTTCTCAACTTTTAGATTTTTCCCGGACGGATAGTCAGCTGAATATATATGACCTAAATGAAGTGGTGCGTAAAACTCTGCCTTTTGTAAAATCTATGATTTGTTTTTCTGATTTTCATGTTGAGCTTTATAAAAAACCTCTCTTTGTAAACATTCAACCCGGTTTACTAAAACAAGTTATTTTTAATCTACTAAAAAATGCTTGTCAGGCGGTGGCTGAATTAAATCGGCCTCCTCAACAAATAAAAATAAATACCAAAGTGGAAGACAGTCAAGGTATCCTGCATGTTGAAGATAATGGAAAAGGAATAAGGACAAGTGATTATGAAAATGTGTTCAAGCCTTTTTTCACAACAAAGAATCCTAATAAAGGGACCGGTTTGGGACTGAATATGAGTCGTCATATTGTGGAAAGTTTCAAAGGAAATTTAAAAGCTGGTCGTTCTTCTTTGGGAGGGGCTCGTTTTACATTGTCCTTACCTTTAGAGGAGTCTCGCCGCCAAAAACACGATATATCAAACAGGTAAAATAAAATACAAAAAGCCTATAAATATACCAATCGGGTTTGAAAGCTAGGCTGCCCCTGAAAACCCCTAAAGTGGCTTCCCGTTTGAAAATTACGGAAAAACAATACCCCCTGGGTATAATAGTGTTAGTATAACAACTTATGAGAGTGCTTATTATAGATGATGAAACTTTGATTAGAAAAAGCCTTGTGCGTGTAGCCCTTTCCCGAGGACATACAGTAAGAGCGGAAAAGGATGGGGAACGGGGATTAAAAACCTGGAAAGTATTTCAGCCGCATCTTGTTTTTTTGGATATTTTAATGCCAAAATTAGATGGTCCGTCCGTGTTAAGAAAATCTGGCAAAAAAAATAATGAAAAAGTAATAATGATGTCAGCACACCGGGCTTTTTCTGATGGTGTTTTCGTTCCTGGTGTGGATTTATTTGTATCTAAACCTTTTCAAAATGTTATAGATATGTTTAACCAGGCAGAACAACTGTGTTTCTACGATAAAGAAGTTTCATTTTATACCGAACCGGTATAAAAAAAGGATACTCTTCTTTTTCAGGAGAGAAGAATAAACCAGACGGGTATAAATCAAAAAAAGGGGTATGGATCATTTTATAAAATCTCCTTAGATAGGATCTAATTAAATGAGAATTACGGCTGGTCAATTTAAGGGACATCGTTTATGCTCTTTTTCTGCCGACTTTATCCGTCCTATGACAAGCCGGGTAAAAACCTCTGTGTTTAACACTCTTTATTCTTATGGTTGGAATCCTTCTAAGAGCCACGTATTGGATCTTTTTTCTGGAACGGGTAACCTGGCCTTAGAAGCCCTCTCCCGTGGAGCGAGAGATGTGCATCTGGTGGATTCACACAAGAGAGCTATTCAGATTATTAAAAAAAATTGTCAAATATTAAAAAATCCAAGAGGGATAAAAATTCACAAAAAAAATGTATTTTCTTTTTTATCCTCCTATAAAGGCAAAAGTTTTGACCTTATCTTTGCCGATCCTCCTTTCCAAAAAAGCTGGGGAGGGAAAATTTTAGAAGCCCTCACCTTATCAAAAACGACGGAAGAAAACACTATATTGGTATTGGAAATCTCTTCCCAGGAAAGTATTCCTAAAGAACCTCGTTCCCATCGCTTAAAAATTTGTAAAAAATTTGGTGATAAGAGAGTCTTATTTTATACTAGCCTGGTTTGAGTTACTCCTCTTTTTGTTGAAACAAATATGAAACACAGTGTATCAGCTATTTATCCTGGAAGCTTTGATCCTATTACACGAGGTCATGTGGACTTGGTTCAAAGATTGAGTTGTTTTTTTAACCCTTTAGTGTTACTGGTTTCCACTTCAGCCAGTAAAAAATATTTATTTTCTTTAGAGGAAAGGCTTACTTTAGCGAGAGCTTGTCTCAAAAATATCAAAGCGGTAAAGGTGGTTTCTTACAACGGACTAACTGTAGAGTATGCAAAAAGAAGTAATATTAAAGTCATTATCAGAGGAGTCAGAGCGGTTTCTGATTTTGAGTATGAACTAACTATGGCGGCAGCCAATAAACAATTGTTTGAAGAATGCGAAACTTTTATCGCGTTCACCAGGCCAGAATATACTCATTTATCCTCCCAGGTTGTAAAAGAAATTGCCTCTCATGGAGGAGATTTAAGTGACTGGATTCCTAATCCGGTGGCCCTGGCTTTGAAAAAAAAGTTTCTGAAAAAGGGGAATCGGCAAAGATAAGGTCAAAATCTTCCCCTCTATAAAAAAATAAGACCTATGTTAACAAAAGGAGAGAAATAAAAATGTTATCTAAACGAGTCCGTAATTTAAAACCTTCTGCTGTTATGGCTTTAGGGGCTAGGGCTAAAAAATTAAAGAACCAAGGGGTAGATGTCATTTCCCTTTCTTTAGGAGAACCCACCTGGAAAACCCCGGAATCTATTTGTGCGGCCGGTATTCAAGCTATAAAAGAAGGTTACACCAGATATACCCCGGCGGGAGGCTCTGAGAAATTAAAGCAAGCGATTATCTCCTATACAAAAAAATGGCTGGGTTTAAATATCACTTCTGCACAAGTAACGGCTTCCATTGGAGCTAAGTTTATTTTATTTTCTGCCATTCAATCTCTTTGTAATCCCGATGAAGAAGTTTTAATTCCTACTCCTTGTTGGGTGAGTTATCCCTCTATGGTGGAATTAGCTCAGGCGCGAATGGTTCCTGTTCCCACCTATGCCAAAGATCACTTCAAACTTAAGTCGGACATTTTAAAAAAACACATTACAGACAAGTCTAAGATACTGATTCTCAATTCCCCTAATAATCCTTCTGGGGCTGTTTTAAATAAGTCTGACCTAATGTCTTTAGGGAAAGTGTTAATAGACCATCCGCAGATATATGTATTAAGTGATGATATTTACAATCACTTGTATTTTTCCGGTTCTATGGCGCCACATATTTTACAGCTATACCCTGACTTAAAAGATCGAGTCTTATCCATCAACGCAGCTTCAAAAAATTACTCCATGCCCGGATGGCGTCTAGGGTGGGCCGTAGGTAATGAAGAACTTATAGGAGCTATGTCCAAATTTCAAAGCCAATCTGTGAGCTGTGCTAGTTCTATTTCCCAAGAGGCTGTCGCTTACGCTTTAGCGCAATGTGATAAAGAATTAGAAGAAGCAAGGTATAATTTAATAAAAATGAAAAACCTGGCCCTGAGCACTTTTCAAAAAATAAAGGGCTTGGAAGTATTCCCACCGGAAGGGGCTTTTTACCTATGGGTTAATGTCAAAAAACTATACAGTTCTTCCTGGAAAAAAGGAATGATAAATTCTTCGGCTGATTTTGTAGAAGCTCTTTTTCAAGAGAAAGCCGTACTTTGCGTGCCAGGAGAGGAGTTTCATTATCCTGGTTATGTACGTATTCATTTTGCAGTAGATGAACAAACCTGGCTCTCTGCTTGTGACCGTATAGAAAGTTTTATATCTTCGCTTTCCTAAAATTTTAAACAACAAAATCGGATGCCTCGATAAGGCTAAAGGGTGGTTTTGTTTTTCTAGATCTTCAGCAGAAAGTTTTCCTCTGTAAATAAAAGGAAAATATATCAGAAAACAGGATCAGTATAAATACTCGCCTTTGGACTTGTTGAGATAGTTCAAATATCTTGCTTTAATATAAGTAATAAAACAACTCTACTGAACTGGTTTTGAATTAGGTGTTTTCTATAAACTTCCTCCACCAGGTGAACGAAGTTCGGAGAATATAAATTCCTGACCAGAGCAGTCTAACCTAAGGAGTATTTTCTTTGTTTTTCACGAGCGGTATTATTATTGCTTTTTTTTGTTTCGCTTTTTATCTCATCTGGAACCAATTTCTTAAGAAAGATGCCAGACTGAGTACAGGTCTCCAGATCTTAAGAAAAAAACTAGGTGACTTGGAAAATTTATCTTTAAGTGTAGAAACACAAGTGGATCGCTCCCTAGCCCTTACACAGGAAAAAACCCGGAAGCTGGAATCCCTTTTACAAAGGGCTAAAGGGCTTTGTGACCGGATAGAAAAAAATATCAAAGTGATAAACAACTTAAATGACCTCGATATAGAGGCATTAGCCGTAAAAGAAAATGATAAAAAAACCACTAAAGAGCTTAAAGACCCTTCCTTGTCAGAAACAAAGCTTACTGAAAAGAGCCAGAAAGAGCTTAGTCCTTTTATACCAAACGAAGTTCCACCTATTTTAAAAAGGACTTCTTCCCCTTCTTCTCATTTAAAAATGGTGACAGGACCCTCTTCTAAAAAGGACCAGAAAAAAAAATGGGAATTTGGAGAATCCCCTTTTAAAAATATCGAATTTATAGATTCCCCCTAAAATACCTATAATTCTCAGGTGCCACCTGTTTTTAATATTATATTTTAAGAAATTATAGATATGTACTCATTAGTTGGTTCGTTTGTGCCACCACATTTTTAAGATTATATTAAGAAATAAATGTTATCTAGTCAGTTCTGAAAAAGTCCTAATTGGAAATGAAAGGGCATTGTAAAAACTTTAACTTGCATCATAACTATCCTCAAAAATAAAAACCGCCTTCGAGCAAGTGCGCTTCACAACACGGCTCGAAGGCAAGCCAAAGGGTAAAAGTCCTAAAGGCTTACAAAGTCCTCACCAGGCGAAACCCGATATCGTCGCTCCCGTCGGCCGGGTCTTCGCTGTAACGAAACGCGGAACGCAAGAACCAAGCTTTATTGAGCCAACCACCACCACGAAAAACAGGGTTAGACCCTCTCTTATTCAAAGGATCCCTTCCTCCCGGTA
>JAPPLY010000081.1 GCA_028819305.1 Bdellovibrionales bacterium | reverse complement strand
TGTTAAAAAAGAGAAACAAAAAACCAATAAAAAAAGCTTCATAAAGGACCTTTCAAACTTAAGTTTTGTAATTAAGAGGGGAAGGGGGTAGGTTTTAAGCATTACTAAAACACCTTTTTATGTTCGGGTTCATAGTTACTTTTTCGGATAGTTCAGTAGTAAATTTTAAAAAATTTAGGTTCATCTAAAAATATACAGGGATGGTTGAAGAACCTTATTTGACTTTCTGAACGACGGACTTCCATACTCCAATCCTTTTGGGTTTAGTTATTGAATTTTACACATAACTAATATATTATCCGATCGTGTTTGATCTTCAGCCTCGTTCCCTAGAGAACAGGAATCTGGTCGCCACGAAGAGAGTGATTTATTAGTAAATGTATATGAAAACAAAAATTATCTTCTTTTTTCTTTTATATTCCATTAGTCACACAAGTGTTGGTGTGGAACAAAAGAAATCTATAGAAAAAAAACCTACCAACATAGAAAATAAAAGAGAACAAATACCAAAAAAATGGGTTCAACTTAAAAAAGAATTAAAAAATCGTAGAAGTGCTCTCACCTCTCCTATAGTACAACGGCGTATGCAACGTATCTTACGCACTATGGGTAAAAAAGACTCGGAAAAGCAAACTATAGAGCTAATTGAGAAACTAGAGAAAATAGTACAAAATCGTTTGTTTGATCTAGCCCGACTGTATCAACTAAAAGCTCAAGTCTATTTATCTAAGGATGATTTTAAAAAAGCGGGTTTATATTATAAAAAAGCTCTAAATCTAAAAAGACTTTCTTATAACGAGCATCTTTCTGTGTTATACGATCTAGCCACTATAAATTTACTTCAAAATAAGATGAAAAAAGCCTCTCAAATAACAGATCAAATATTTTATCTTGCTGACACCATTCCCCCTTCCGCTTATATTTTAAAAGCTTCTGTACTAGTGGAACAAAAAAGAAAGAAACAGGCCCTTAAATTAGTAATGAAAGCGATTCAATCCACTACCCAGCCCAATGAAAGCTGGCTAGCTTTTGGAGCTGCTTTAAATTTGGATATGGAGCAATATATACCAGCGGCTCGTTTGCTGATAAAACTTACTGGCTTTTATCCTGAAAGGAAAAAATATTGGAAACAACTATCTGCTGTTTATCTGAATATTAATAAGGACGACCGGGCCTTAGCTACTTTGGATTTGGCTTATAAACTGGACTTTTTGGAAAAAGAACAGGAGATTTTACACTTAGCCGGTCTTCTTATGTATCAAGGTCTTTCTTTTAAAGCTGCTAACTTGATTGAAAAATCTCTAAAACTAAAAAAAGTAAAACCCACCAAAAAAAATCAGGAAATTTTAGGAGACTGTTGGTTAAGAGCGGAAGAAACAAAAAAAGCTTTAGCAGCTTATCATCTAGCAGCTCCTGCTGCGGAAGATGGAAAAATTTTTTTCAAAATGGCACGCATTTATATGGGTAAGCAAAATTGGAAGGCGGCTGTAGATAATCTGCAAAAAGCTCTAGGTAAGGGCGGAATAAAACATCTTGAAAATATTTATATTTCTATGGGTATTGCTTATGTGAATTTAAAAAAATATACAGACGCGGTCAACTCTTTTGAACAAGTTATCTCTACAGAAGCAAAAGGACAGCAGATTAAAATAGCTCGTGACTGGATCAACTATACCAAGCGTCTTTTGAACAGCACAGTTTCGCTTAACACCGATTAGAGTTCTCATTAAAAGCAGCATGTTCCCGGCTAGGCTCAAAAATCCAGGTATAATTTCATGTAGAATTATGTATTTTGATTTTTATATAGTCAGTTCTGAGAAACTTTAAATTCAAGAAGATTTTTTCTTGCAAAAATCATTCCTTTAAAATAACAAAACTATAAATAAAATCCAATTGTTAGAACTTTTTCAGAACCGACTATATAACCTGCTTCATTGTATTGAACAGAGTAAAATCGAAGTCCAGACGGACGCTTTTTAGGATTATAGTATTTTTTAGATTTTTTTAAAAACATTTGCTTTTGGAATGTGACAGAATATAGTACTTGCCTTTTGTGTGTCCGCAGGGTTTAAGTCGTTTATAATTTTTTAAATCTCTTTGCGCTTGTCGGCGATGGATTTGAAAATTCCCTTTTTCCAAGTAATCCTTTACCCTTATTCTTTTATGTAATTTTAAAAGTTCATCTATAATGGTGTTTCTTTGGGAGATAGATAGTAATGTCTTTTTAGATATTTGTGCTTTGTTGATAAGTAAATCTTTTGAATAATAGCCCCATTGGCGGTAAGGCTTTATGGCGTATAAACATTCTTCTTTCATTAATTTTCCTCCCGCTTTATAAATTCCTATAAAGAATTGTTCGTTTTGTGCAGGAAGAATATCCGTCATTACACACTTTGACCAATTAAGAAAGAGCTTTTTATTCCAGTATTTTGTCTTCTTATTTTGTAAATAATAAAACGGCACCTGTTCAAGTATAACACCAAAAACCGCCGGCCATATCTGCTGTTTTAATTTCTGATTAATATCTACAGGATTATATGTTCTCCAGAATTTTGAAATATGTCCTACAAAAATTTCCCCTAAACGAGGGTCTAAGCGTGTCCATTGGCTCCAAAGTACTAAATCCTTGACATAAACAGAACCTGAAGAAAACTGCAAAGCCTTATAAGCTTTAGAAATGCTTTTTTCTCCTGGAATTTTGCTAAGCCCTTTCATAATCCTAGCTCATCTAAAATATCATACAGAAAATCGAGTGCTTTTTTTGCCTGTGGCCAGTTTTTAGCAATGAGGTTATTTATATGATTTTCTACAAAATCAATATCCGTCTTTTGTTTAATTAAAGCCCTGGCATGCGCTATATCTTTTCCTCTATGAGCAAAACATTTTAAAATCAAAATATCTTCTTTTCCAAGAGTTTTTGCTGTTATTTGTTCACCTTTAAATAAAATATTTAAGCGGTTTTCATAATCTCCTGGTAAGTAATGTGTAAATGAAGACACCCATATATTCAACCAATCAGGGCTTAGAGAAAGTCTTTTAGCTGTTTTTTTAATATATATATCTACTTCGCTCAAATTCGATTTTTTAATAATGGCATCAACATCTGTAGTTCCTAAAGGAAATTGATAGGAGCAAATCATAGCACTTCCCCCGGCAATAATGATTTCAAAAGGATTTTTAGCCAGTGAATCCAGAGTTTTAAGTGCTTTTAGAATATCTTGTTTACCAAACTCTTTCCTCATATTTTCTATATTACGACATATATTAAAATATCGCAATAAAATACTATACAAGTTGTTTTTGAGATTTCCTGTTGATTTTTCATTTATTCAAAGGTGCAAACTTTTGAAATATCTGGAAAAACTTTTCACTGTGAAAACGAGAGTCAAACCCTCTGGATTTAAATAAATTTTAAAAAAAAAGTTCTTAATAGGGGCTTGTATTAACATTACATTTTATATTTCTTTTTTATTGCAGCAACAAGATGTTCTCCATCTTTGATTATCAAAATGGCACAGGGGATCCAAATTAAAGTTAAAAGAGTCGCCGTCAGCAGCCCCCAGAAGAGAGCTAAAGTCATTGGTATAAGCAAGGGTTCAAATCCAGAAATGGCATAGGCTGTAGGGAATAAGCCTCCCAATGTTGTGAGATTGGTAATTACTATAGGGCGAAAGCGTGTTTTTGAAGCTTGAACTACAATTTCAGATAAAGAGTTTTCTGGACTCTCTTTTTTTAATTTTAAGATAAAACTAACAAGTATAATAGCCGAATTTACTACGACACCGGCTAAAGCGATAATGCCAATCATGGCAAAAAAATCCAAAGGTCTTTGGTGTAAAAAGAAAGCCCAAATAACTCCAATCAGCCCAAGAGGTATGCAGGTCAAAATTAAAAACGAAAGGAGAAAGCTTTTAAATAAAACAATAAGAATAATAAAAATGGCAAAAACAGCAATAAGGGCGGCATTTAATAAAGAGTCCAAGGATTCTTTTGTTGTTTCCTGCTCTCCTATCATTTTAAAGGTTAAGGAAGGATAGTCTTTGATTTTTTGCTCTATGATTTTTTTAGCCTGCTTATTTACTTTAAGGCTGGTTGTAACTTTTGGATTTATGTCCGCTTCTAAAAAAATGACCGGTTCAAAATTATAGCTTTTTCTATGGGGTTCTGCTGGAACTTCTTTTAACTTTGCTATTTTATCCAAAGGGATCAGCTGCCCTGTGAAGGTTTTAATTTTAAGTTTTTTTAAATCCTCAAAAGAAGATAAGGATTCCTGACCTACACGATCTAATTTTTTAGAAGGAAGAAGGGATGGGGCCTCTGAAGAAAAGGGAGAAGTCTTTGGCGTTTTTGAACCACTGGAAGATATGTGAGTATCATTATTTTTAATACGGACATAAAAAGATTCATTGTTTTCTGTAAGCTCAGTAATAATATGCCCCTCTAAAGCTGTCCTTAGTGTTGTGCCAACAGAAGAAAAGTGTATTCCCAACCGAGCCAAGGTTTCTGTGTCAGTTTCTACTCGATACTCTACACCTTGATCTATATCCGGGTTGCTTTTTACATTAATAATCCCTGGAATTTTTTCTATTTCAGGAGAGACTTTACTGATGAATTCTCTTATTTTTTTTCTATTGTTGGATTGGATAACAACCTTCAGGGGCTTTCCTATAGGAGGTCCTCCCACGAGGGTACTAAATCTCAATGTTTTTAAATCTTCTTTTTTTATTTCTCTTAATTGATTGAGGATATTTATGTAATTGAGCTGTCTTCTGATAGTGGGTTTTACCCTCAGAAGGATTTCTGCTTTTTCTGTATTGGACTCAACAGACATCCAATCAATTTGTTTTTTACCTTCAAACACAGATTGCATTTGTTCGGCTATTTTTTGTGCTTTTTTATCAATGACCTCTAATGGAGTATTCGGTTGTGGTTCTATCAAGGCTGTGTAAAACTCAGGACTTTTTGGGGCAAATAAATCCAATCGGCTGGCAAACATGAATATCAAAATGGTGGATGAAACGAGAATAGCAATGACACCTAAACTTATATATTTTCTAGCTACAACATTTTTTATCCCTTTTTCAAAGAGATTTTCAATATAGGAGAGCTTATTAAGGATACCTGTTTGATAGGGAGAGGCTTTTTTTTGAAGAAGCCATGTAAGCCTATTAGGTAACAGGTAAAAAGATTCAAATAAGCTCATAAGGAGAGCCAGAGTAACAACAATGGGTATCCACTTTACAAATTGCCCCATAACTCCTGTGGTGACGAGTAGGGGCAAAAAAGCAACTATGGTTGTGAGTATGGTAGCGGTTATAGGCTTTACAAACTGTTGAGCTGACTCTGAAGCAGCTTGAGAAGGTGTTTTTTTATGCTCCATTACAAGACGAGAGTAATATTCGGCAATGACAACAGAATTATCAATAAGCATGCCGATACAGATAACAAACGCCAGCATTGTAATTACATTAAAACTGACATCCATAAACGGGAGAATAGCAAAAGTGCCAAAGAGGGATAAAGGGAGGCTCCAACTAACCATAAAGCCAATACGAGAAGGTAGAAATAGAAAAAACACAATAAAAATAATGATCAGTCCCATTAAGCCGTTATTGAGAACATTTGTCAGCCGATTTTGCGTATTTTCTCCATCATTAAATCCGGTGAGAATTTTGTAATCTTTATTTATATTGATTGTGTGGGGCTTTGTTTCCGCGAGGCCAGGGGTTTCTGGTTGTTTTTTTATATCTTCTTCTGTTCTCTTTTTTTGTGATTTTACACCATAAAAATCCTTTAGGTTTAAGTTTTGTGAGAATTGGTTAATGGTTTTTTGAATATGAGAGATCACATGGAGAATATCCGCTTTTGCCGTTTTCATTATGGAAAGAGAGGTGGTGGGAGTGAGATGGTAATTATGATTTTTATCGGATTTGTAAAAATATTTCCTCTGTGTTTCTTTTTCATAACCATCTATCACGGTGGCTATGTCTTTTATAAAAACCTTTTCTCCTGAAAAATTAGATCGAATAACCGTATTTTCCATATCTTCCACAGTTCTTATTTTCCCGGTCACTCGCACTAAAGTTCTACTCGTCTGCGTTTCCAAATAGCCGGCAGGAATATCCATTTTTTTTTGCTCTAAAGCGGAGATAATGTCGGTGGCAGAAATATAATGTTTTTTCATTTTTTCTTGAGAAAGTAATACGAGGAATTCCCTCTTTTTGTAGTTGTTAAGTTCTATTTCCGCTACACCTGGAATTTTCTCCAATCTTGTTTTTAAGTTCCAACTGATTTGATCTCTCATTCGATGATGATCTGGGCCTGTAACCAGAAGGTTGATGACAGGTCGCCTGGTACTAGAATCAATATGGGTCAGCTGTGGAGGGTTTAACACTTCAGGAGGTAAGCCCTGAACATTTTGCAAAGCTTGATGTAGTTCATTGATGACTTCTATTGTATTGGCTTGGTCTATTTCTATACGGATGTTGATAATACTTATACCTGGTTTGGACACAGAGTTTATGTCTTTTAAGTGTCTGACAGTCCTTATTTCACTTTCTATCTTGGTGGTAATTAATTCTTCTACTTCTGTGGGGGAGGAACCAGGGTAAGTTGTGGTGATGGTGGCCCTTGCAAAATCTACAGGGGGGATAGCTTGCCTTTGCATGTTTAACAGCCCTCTTGTTCCCAAAATGATAAAAGAAAGGCTGACTAAAATGACAAGACGGGAGTTGGAAAGAAAAAAACTCATAAGTTTAACCTATTTTACCTACAGTGTATGTCTTGAGGGTTAATATTCTTGTTTTTTTGTGTAGCTTTTTATTTCTATGAAATGCTCAAAGGGATCTTTAAAGAACATGGTTTTTTGTTCGCCTGTTTTATTTTTGAATCGAATTTGCGGTTCTATAAAAAAAGAAATGCCCTGCTCTCTCAATCTATTTTCTATTTTATCAAATTCCTGAGCAGATAAGGTCACTCCAAAGTGAGGGATAGGAACATCTCTATTATCCACCGGGTTAGAGTTTAGGGCCGACGTTATCTGAGCTTTAATTAAATGACAGGTTAATTGATGGCCAAAAAAGTTAAAATCCACCCATAGATGACTGGAGCGACCTTCTTTTGCATTAAGAATATTTCCGTAAAACTGTCTGGCTTTTTCCAGGTCACTAACACCAATAGCTAAATGGAAAGGTATATTCATTTTATTAATGTTCCTTTAAAAAAACAATTACTGTTGTGTAAAAGGTTGAATGGCTTTTAAAATTTCTAGCTTTGGGTTTTTTTTATAATTTACTAAATTGGCTCCAGAGGCTTTTTTATGCCCTCCTCCGTTGAACACTTCGGCCAGTTTTGATACATCCCATTTTTTACTTCTAAAACTGAGTTTGTATTGGTCTTTTGATAAATGAACAATGAGAACAGAAAGCTGAGTGGAGTTCACATCTAAAGCCATGTCCAAAAAATCACAAGCGTCTTCTACATCCAGATTGTTTTTGTTCAATTTTTCCTTAGTAATTTCTAAAACAGCTACTTGGTTTTTATAAAAATATTCTGTTTGATTGATAGTTTGAGAAAGAAGGTTCATTTTCTTTAATGAAATCATCCCAAACAAATGAGTATAGATACTTTCATTATTTTTTATATATTGGCATAGGTCGGCGCAAATTTTATGGGATATTTCTGAATTTCTAATGAAATGAAACCTTTGAGTATCGAATACAATACCAACATAAAGAGCGGTAGCTATGTTCGTGTCCATACTTATTCCCATTTCTTTTAATAAAAAGTAAGCTATTTCACAGGTACTGGCCGCCGCAGTATCTACTATAGAATAAGGGGATGGTTTTGGCCCTGTATCTAAAATGGGGTGATGGTCAATATAAATAATTTCCTGGCAGTGTTTTTTTAACTTTTCATAAAGGGGTTGAACTCGACGGTAATCATTTGTATCAAATATCAAAGCTATTTCTGTTGGTTCTATTGTTGTTTTAAGCTCTTCAAAGTTTTCTGTATATTTTTTGGGTGACAGAAATTTGTATTTCTGTGACACTTTATCCACAGTAATAGCTCGAACTGGCTTATTTATTTTTTTAAAAGCATGATAGAAAGCCAATACAGATCCTAAACCGTCTCCATCACATGTTTTATGGGTCGTGAGTATAATATTCCTGGCGGATTGAATTTTTGAAATAAGTTGAGTGAGCTGGGTTTGTGTACGGGGCATAGATTTTTCCTACTTTGAGAGGGATATTCCTTATACTCTTTTATACCGAAACAGTATAGAATTTGCAAACTCCACAGTTTTGTTATTTTAAAGGAAGAAAAGAAGCTTCTTTTATTCAAAACTTTTTCCGGATCGGCTAAGTATATCTCGTAATTGAAATACCATTATTTAAAAAATGTTTAAAAACCACCTCCAAACCACTTTAGTCCGAGAGCGGCTATACCAAGGAATGAAAAAAAACCGAAAATATCCGTAAGAGTTGTAGCCAGTACTCCACTGCTCACCGCTGGGTCACTACGGAAATGATTTAGTAAGATAGGGATACAAGAACCTGCTAAACTAGCCATAAGGGAGTTTAAAAACATGGCAATAACAATCACAGAGGAAACCAAAAAGGACCCTTTCCAGAAATAGGTAATAATGCCCGCTCCTAAACCGCTTGTGATCCCTAAGGCAGCCCCTATTCCTAACTCTTTTATTATAGCTTTATAGGTGGAGAAGAATCGGAAATCTCCAACAGCCAGACCACGGGTAATCACAGTTAGACTTTGAATAGCTGTATTACCCCCTACGCCGGCTACAATATTTTTAAAACTCGCTAAAATAATCAAATGAGACATAGTTTCTTCAAAAAGACTGATGACAGAGCTGGCTGTAATAGCCATAAGTAAATTTAAACCTATCCAGGGAGCACGGTATTTGATACTAATCCAGGTAGGTGTAAAAATACGATCATCTTCTTCTAAACCCACTCTGGCATAGAGGTCAGCCGTTGCCTGTTCTTGGATAATATCAATGACTTCATCTTTTGTAATTAATCCCACTAGCTCATTTTTTTCATTAGTAACGGGAAGAGCTGGAAAATCGTAATGGACTACAACTTGAGCAGCTTCTTTGAGAGGAGTATTGGTTTTAACACTGATAACAGATTTACCCATTAATTTGTTTAAAGGAATATCTTCGTCGAAAGTGGCTAGTTGCCTCATAGAAACCACTCCAACTAGCTTTTTTTGTCTATTAACACAGTAAGTATAGTAAATAGGCTCTTCTTTTGCCCTATACCTGAGTTGTTCAATACTGAGGGAAACAGTAAAGTGATCCGGTAGGGAAAAAACAGGAGACTGCATCACTCTTCCTACACTATTTTTAGGGTATTTTAAAAATTGTTGAATTTGCAGATTTTTAGTGAGAGGAATAGCTTCCAGAAGCTCTTTTTGCTCCTCTTCACTAAAGAAATCCATAAAATAGACTAAATCCTCTGCCTTTCCTTCGTGAAATAGGGCTAACTTGTGTTCTTTACTGGTATAAGAAAAAAAGTCCTTTAAAGCTGTTTGTGGCATTTCCACAAGGACCGCGGAAGCGCGATTTAATTGCAATAAAATTTCCAGAAATACAAGGCTTTGGTTTTTATCCAGAGCGGCCATTAAACTAGATAAATCCGCTGTTGTGAAAGCCTTAATGCTTTGGGTGATTTGCTTTTTATCATCCGTCTTTAGTAATTTTTTTATTCGTTCCATTTGAAAGGATTGTGTTTTCATTTTTTTTCTTTCTGTCATTTATATCAGTCTGGTTTGGTCCCCGCGAACTCTGACCTCGAGAAAGTGAAGGAGGTTCCCATCTCCTCTAGGACATGATTTTCCGGTCTTCTCCTTGTTTTCTTTAAAAGGAAAAGAAATATTCTGAAGCTCGCCCTTTTTTTATACCGATCCGGTATATTTAAAGTAATAAGTCAATAATAAGGAATAACACACAACAGGAGGATAAGTAATACATATAAAGGGACAGATCCCGGCCTTTTCCCATGACCAATTTTAAAAAGGTGTAAAATAAAAACCCCCATATAATTCCTTGAATAATAGAAAAACACAGGGGAATAAGTAAAATCATAACAAAGGCGGGTAGGGCTTCATCCGGTTTTTCCCACTCAATATCTGTCGCTGATTTCATCATATAAGAACCTAATACCACTAAGACCGGAGCTGTAGCAATATGGGGAATCATGGCCAGTAAAGGGGAAAGAAATAAAAAAGGAAGAAATAAAAGGGCTGCTGTAACAGCAGTTAAACCTGTTTTTCCTCCGGCTCGAATTCCGGTTAGGGATTCCAAAAAACATAAGGCGGAACTGGAACCGACTAAACCCGCCCAGGTGGTGGAAGCTGCATCTACTAGCAAGCTTTTTTTTAAGCTTCGAGGTTGAATACTATTTTCTGATACTAAAGGACCCGATTTCGCGATCCCTAAAATACCCCCTAAGCTTTCAAATAAATCTACGAAGGCAATAGAAAATAAAACCGGCCAAAAAGAATATTGTAAGGAACTCAGTAAGTCCATTTTAGCAAACAAAGTCCAATCGGGAAGTGAAAATACACCCTCGTAATTAATAAGTATTTTATCCCCCCATAAATGGCCCAGAGGAAGACACAAAAGAGTGACGAGTACAATAGACAGCAGCAAAGCTCCTTTTAACCTTAAAACTAACATGAGAAAGGTTATAGCCAAGCCTATTAAAAAGGTACTGTTTTCCGCTGTAAGAGACTTTGCCTTTAAAAAAGTTTCATCAGAATGTACGATCAAGCCGCCATCTTTTAATCCTATAAAAGCGATAAATAAACCGATACCGCAAACAAGGGCGTTTTTAATGGAATTAGGAACAGATAAAGCTAATTTTTCTCGTATTTTAAAAAGAGATAGGATGAAAAAAATAACTCCGACCCAAAAGGTGGCTCCGAGAGCTATCTCCCAAGGGATGCCTTGGCTCTTTACCAAGGTAAAGGTAAAAAAACTGCTTAGACTGACGCTAGGTCCTAGAACAATAGGGTTGTTTGCATAAAAACCCATAGCGGCAGAACTGAAGAAACAAATCAAAATCGTAGCTGTGACGCAGGCAGAAAAAGGCATACCTGTTTGACTTATGATTTGTGGATGTACACTGACAATGTAGGCCATACTTAAAAAAGTGGTAATTCCCGCTATCAACTCCTGCTGAATAGAGCTTTGATATTTTTCTGTTTCAAAAATAGAATGGATAATTTTTTTCATTGTTTTTTAGAAATTATTCTCCTTTGAAAAGGTCAGTCACTATCACAAAAAACAACCAGAAAATTCGAACACGATCGGTATATATACAAAGTAAAGGATACACCTTTATCTACATTATTGTTACCAGTTGGTTTGTACTTGACATGGCTGTGCTTTTCACATACACTTCTATTCTGATTGTATTTGAAAACCCCAGTTGTTTTTACACTTATTCAAAGGTTAGAACTCCTGGAAGGCCCTAAAAAATTTATTCCTTGCGAAAGCGAGGATCAAGCTCTTTGGGTTTAACTTTAAATACAACGCAATGAGTAATTTGGCAAATCAGTAAATTAAAAATATCAAATTAGAGTCATGTAGAGAATCAAACCCCCTATTTATTGCAAAGTTGATAAAGTAGAAATTTTATGTTCACTTTTTAGTGGATTTTTTAAAGGAGTTGGAAATGTCCGGCTATAGAAAACCTATGACTATACAGGGTAAATCTTTATTGGAAAAAGAATTAAAGCATCTTATTGAAGTGGAGCGGCCTAAAGTTATTTCCGCTATTGAAGTTGCTCGAGGACATGGGGACTTGAGTGAAAATGCAGATTACTCAGCGGCCAAGGAGCGGCAGGCTCATATTGAGGGGAGGATAGCCACTATCAGTGATACTCTTAGTAATGCGGATGTAGTGGATACTTCTCAAATTAATTCTGATAAAATTACCTTTGGGGCTTATGTTCGTATAGAAGAAGACCCCGCCGGTAAAGAAAAACTATATCAAATCGTGGGAGAGGACGAGGCTGATGTTAATCAAGGGAAAATTTCCATCAATTCTCCTTTGGCTCGTAGCCTCATTGGTCGAAAAACAGGAGAGGAGTTTGAATTTCACAGTCCGGGAGGGGGAGAAAAGCTTTATCACATTTTAGAGTTTTATTTTAAATAAAGGTTCATATACTTTAAAAGGTGTATGTTTTACCAAATTTAATATCAATTTATTAGCTTACGGCAAACTTCAGAGATATTTCCTAAAACTTTTCCAAGCTCTACTATATTTGTTTTTCTGTTTATGATATATTGTTGATGAGTCATGATTTTCTCCTTTCAGTTAAAATCAATTCATCAAATTAAATTCTCACTGAGAAAGCTTGACTATTTTTAGTCTTACTAAACCTTTGTGTTGTAATCGCTTTTCTATGCTAGCTCAGAAATAGATAACATTGCTGTCTCAGTGCGATTAAATCTCTTTTACATTTTTATATAGATCAGGTAATTTGTTTTTTCTAAATCTGAATTTTGTTCCATGGTTGTGTCCTGTTCGGGCGTTAAAATCTACAAGGATAAATCCTTTTTCCAGACAGTTTAAAAACTTATCTATTGATAAACCGCTTAATTGATATATTTTACTATATTTAAAAAACTCTTTTTTATTTTCTTTTTTTACTTCAGCTTCTATATAAAAACAGTTACTTAGTTTTGCTCCAACTTTATGAAAAATATCATCAAAGCCCCAATAAGGTTGAGGATTTAATTCTTTAAGCCTTATTCGTGTGTTTACACTCTTTAACCATGTAGAATGTTTTTCATCTGTTTTTTTTGAATTAAAGGAAATAACAATTTTTCGTTTTCTTTTATCAAGCTTTACACAAAAACCTCTGTCAGAATAATTAAGACAGGAAATGGTTTGTCGAAAACTCATTTCTGTTTTTGGGTATTTTGTACCTGCTTTTTTATGCTTCCATCCGTATTTTGGAAGTAAAATTTTAGATACAAATTTTATTGCTTTTGGCGAAGGTTCGCAATGCAGTAATGTTGTTAGAGAACTTGTGCCTGCTCTCTGACATTTCAATTCCCATTCAGCTGCGTTTGGAATAGGTAGATTGTTTTCTTCAATTCCCAATAAATCTTCAAGAGTGTTTCCTACATTTCCATGACTGACTTTTCTTTGACTTTTTATCCAACCTTGTTTTCGGATTTTCTTCAGTTCACGGATAAGGCTTTCTTTTGTGTAGATTTTCATTATAAGTCTGCATCTTGAAATAAAGGCAAAGTATCGCTGTGTAATTGTACTTTGATTTTTTTATTGCTCTTTTTTGTTTCTTGAAATGGATCTCTTCCTGTTTTTTTAAAATTTTTCAATCTTTCTTTGGCAAGTTTACAGTACTCTTTAGCGATATCTATTCCGATAAAATCTATTTTTAACTTTTTGGCTGATAAAGCTGTTGTTCCTGAACCCATAAAAGGGTCAATAACAGTCTTTGCTGTTGTAGAACTGATGATTCTATCAATAAGGGCTATAGGAAAAGCCGCCGGATGTTTGTTGTTCATTTCTTGTGGAAAAGTCCAAATATCTCCTACAGCGTTGGCTTTGGGGGCTAGTTTAAAACCCCGTTTTGCTATCATGTAAATCACTTCATAGGTGGGGAGAAAATAGCCCTTATTAAAGTTAATACCTCCCGCTCTTTGCCAAATAATAATCTGCCGAACAGGAAAGCCTTGGACAATATCTTGTCTGTCCTGAATAAGACCGGCCTGCACTCTCCACTTATGATTATAAAAGAAAGCACCAGTAGGTTTTAAAATTCTCATTATTTCTGTGAGGACTTCTCTTTGCCATTTTACATATTTTTTATGGGGCATATTATCGTTATAAGTGGCATAGCCTTCTATCAAAGCGGCAGAGGCCCATTTACCCCCTCTACCATCTTTCAGACCATTTCCTGTTGAGTTTTTGATGTTGTAGGGAGGAGATGTAATAGCTAAGTCCAAACTTTCATTTGGGATTTTTTTTAAAATCTGAACTGCATCTCCACATAAGAATTTGTTTATAAAATCCTTTGGGAAAGTTTTTTTTGTTTTATTTTTATGTTTATGTTTTGTGCTCAACTCTCTTCTCCAAATATAAATAGTACATAGTCGGTCCTGAAAGAGTTTTTTTATTCAAAATTGTTGCTAATATTATTCCTTTTAAATAACAAAACTATAAGTAAAATCAAATTATTGGGACTTTTTCAGAACCGACTACATAATACTTAAAAATATATTATACCATTTTTCACCTTTTTGATGCTATGCTCAATATAGTAATTTATACAATCTTCCAATAGATCCGATAGATTTGTCATGGTTATTACAATTTTATGTGTTTTGTCTTAATCAGCACAGGTATTCTATTTTCAGAGTGTTACCTACGGGTACCAGCAGACATTAAAAATAATAAAATCAAAATCGGCAAAAGAATACATTCCAAAGAAAAAATAGCTAAAAATATAAGCTTTTCATATTCCACAAATCCTGTTGCTATACCAATCCAGTATAGGATTCGTGCTCTTACTAAATAAAAATCAAGATACAGATTTTATCCCAATCGTGAATGTGTTAAAGCCTCTTGATATATGTGAATATGTTGCACTACTTTCTATCTAAATGAAAATCAAGATACATGTGTTACCCTAATAACGAATGGGCTAAAGCCTCTTGATATATGTAGTAAACCTTCCTCAATTAAACACACACTCCCTTCTAGTGAAAGAGAGTTAACATTTTTCTTAACATAATTTTATAATGGTAGTCCTGTATTGAAATACATAAGTATATGAGATCACTTACTTATTGCTCTGTGTTGTGCTGAAAATAGGATAGATTCTCCTTTGGCTCGTAGCCTCATTGGTCGAAAAACAGGAGAGGAGTTTGAATTTCACAGCCCGGGAGGGGGAGAAAAGCTTTATCACATTTTAGAGTTTTATTTTAAATAAATAAAATAAGGTGACATCTTTTTTTTATTTCATTATTTTACTATCGTCTCTCATTTTTAGCGGAACATAAGAAATGAAACAACGATTTTGGTTAAAGCTATCTGTCATCCTTCTAATAAGTATTTTGTCTTTCTTTTTTTGTTTTTCTTGGTTTTTTTCCGTTTATCAGAGCCGGCATTTTAATCATCAGAGTCAAATCTATTTGACGGAGCAGTTTTTAGTTATTTACAGGCATATTCAAACTTATTTAAGCGCAACAGGTTTTTACTCATCTGATTTAAAACAGCCCTTGTTCAAGAAAAAAGGTAAAAAATCAACTGTTTCTGAATTGCAGGAGATTTTCTCTCTTTATAACGAACCGATGGGGAATCCTCGTTTTTATGGGGACCTATTTAAGAATTTTGAAAATTCCGGTTTTAAAGGTTTGGCTGCCAAGAGGAAAGAACCGAAAAGTTACGGAAAAGTAATACCCGATGGGTATATGTCGAAGACTTTCAAAGTAGGAAAGGGACGGTCTGTTTTTCTTATTGATGACTCTGGACGGATTCTTTTGCATTCCGAGTCTCACTACAGAAATAAAAAGTTACCTTTATCTTCTTATTTTCTTTCTTTAATGAAACGGTATCCTAAGGGGTGGAATCGGATTGTTGCTGAAAACGGGAAGGCTTCTTCTTTAATCACTGTCGCTCGACCTATCAATATAAATCCAAAGAGTTTGATTTTTCCGAACAATCATGGAACCCTACCGTTGAAAGAAATGGCAAAACAAAGGGAACTCTCCAATGTGGTTAGTATCCCCGATAAGAAATATTTTTTGATAGCCAGTCAGCCAACGCAAAAAACCAGCTTGTTTTTTTTATCTCATTTTAAGAAAACAGCTCTTTTTAGTATGATGGTTTTTACTATTTTATTTTTATTTATTTTTTTCTACCTAAGGTCTTTTATGTCTGCTGCTGATTTTTTATTTTATCTCTTTGGTTCTGGAGGCAGCTTAGTACGATGGAATACCTTTCTTTCAAAGATGGTGCCTTCTGCTGTTAGTTTGTATTCTCCCTTTAGTAAAAATACAATGGAACAAAAAAAAGCTTTATCCTATTTAGCTCATACTAATAATCCTTATTTAAAAAGGATGCGGAAGGCTCTAACCACTGTTTTACATGTCTCTAAGAATAAAGAACAAAGATCCGGTATCTCCATCGTAGAACCTACTTTTTTGGCAATTGTGAATAGGGTTATTGATAAAAGCAGGAATAATTACTCTCATTTGAAAATACATCGGGAATTAGCTTCAGATATAGATTTACCTGTTTTTTCAGATAAATTATTTCAATCTCTGTGGGAGTTGATTAAAAATTCAGCTCAAGCCCTGCCTTCCGGTCAAGAAGGTGCATTGACCATTCGCACATTTAAAAAGCACAATAGATGGTTTTGTTGTGAAGTGGAAGACGAGGGACCAGGAATGGATAAACAGACCATGGAGAAAGCCGGTCAGCTTCATTTTACAACAAAAAAACATTCTACCGGATTAGGACTTCCTTTTGTGCAATCCGTATTGTCTCGTATGGGAGGTATTGTAAAGTTGCAATCTTCCGAAGGGGGAGGGGTAAAAGTGTGTTTGTTTATTCCTTTGGATTATATTGCTCATGTAAAAAGTTTTAAAACACCTTTAAAGGAACCTTACATTGACTGTAGATAATAGAGGTAAAGTAAATTCTTTTGCGGAATGGATAAAGGAGTTAAAAAATCATAATTCTTTTTCCTCTTCTATTGAGTTTTTTGTAAAAACATCGGGATTTCCTGTATTATACTTTGAATATCAAAGTTTTCCTGGTTGGTTATCTTTAAAACAAAGTAACCATCTGGAAGTGGATGACACTCTTTGTTTCCGATTGTATGAGTCAGATCCTTCCTTTGATCCCGCACAGTTATATAATCCAAAACAGATTTCGGTATTTCATTCTCAGGTACAAAAATTATTTAACACTCAGGAATATCAATATTTTCCTTTGGTGTTTAATAAAAAGGTAATAGCTTTGTTTGCTTTTTTATACCGAACAGGTCAGGAATTTGCACCTTCCGAACTCCGTTCATCCGTGGGAAAAAGTGTACAGAAACCACACAATTCAAATAAGATTAGTATATCAGACTCTTCTATGGTTTGGGATCAGCTTTTTGTCTTACAAAGTTATGTAAAGGAGTTTTTATGGAAGGACAAATGGGAGAAGAATAGTCCTATAGACGGGCTAACTGGTTGTTTCAATAAAAGGTATTTTCTCAAACAATTATTTGTAGAATTTTCCAGGGCACGCCGATTACAGCTGCCATTGAGTCTTATTTTGTTACGACTAGATCAATTAAAAACTTTAGAATCTGTGTATGGCTCTTATAAAACGGGACTTTTTATAAAATCCTTTATGAATAATATGGTAAAAGACAGCCGAGCTTATGATATTCTCGGTGCTTGGCCGGAAGGATATTTGGGGCTTATTTTGCCGCATACTTCTGAGAGAGGGGCTAGTATGAAGGCAGAGCAAATCAGATGGTCTGTGGAATCTGCGGACTTTTCTAAGGTGTTTCCGTCTCACGGGCGATTAACACTCAGCTTGGGCTTGGCTGAGTACCCTCGGGTCAATCGTTCAGCAGACAGTCTTTTTCAATCTACTTTAAAAGCTTTGTCTTTTGCTCATGATGAATGCGATGGTAATATGACAGCTGTTGCTACTCCGGTCGTAGGATTTAAACCGGATTTTTTAGTTCAAAATACGGTAAATAGTCTAAGAGATTTAACATAAATTGTTTTTAGATTATACCGGTTTGGTGATATATACCGATCGTTCCCCGCTTTCACAGGACGGGAAGGCAAATCATTGCCTTCCTGTTTGGTGGTAAAACGCATGTCTGAAATTTTTCTCTCTTGTTGGCAACATTTTGAATAAGAAATTTTTTCTGGGGTGACTAATTAAAGGGAGTGTAAATAAAAAGTGTTTAAAAATGCCTTAGTTAGTGTGAGCAATAAAGAAGGTCTGGTGGACTTCATTCGTCCCTTAGCCCGTCAGGGTATGCGTGTGGTTTCTACAGGTGGCACTTCCCTTCATTTGAGGAAGGCAGGTATTTCTGTTGTGGAAGTAGGTCAGCAGACAGGTTTTGAAGAGGTAATGGATGGACGAGTGAAATCTTTACATCCCTATATTTATATGCCTCTTTTAGCGCGCCTCGATAAGAAAGATGATGTAAAAGTACTGAAGGACGCGGCACTTTCCCCATTTGATTTGGTGGTATGTAATTTATATCCTTTTGAAGATGCAAAGCATCAAGAAAAGAAAAATTTAGTGGAATGGATTGATGTAGGTGGCCCTTCCCTTCTACGGGCAGCGGCTAAAAATTTTAAGTATGTAACTGTATTGTGTAACCCTGAAGATTATCAATGTATTTTAAATGAAGGAGAAATACCTGGTTTGGAGAAAAGAAAGCAGCTAGCAGGAAAAGTATTTTCTATGTTGGCGGATTATAATTTCTGTATTGCAGATGGGATGCAAGCAAAGTCTCAGGAGGAGAAAAGAAGTTTATATTTGAAAGGTCGTTTTTACACAAATCTACGCTATGGTGAAAATCCTGGTCAAAAGGCTAGTTGGTTTCAGCTGGAAAAAACAGGTCTTCATCAGGCTCTTTGCCTACAAGGAAAAGAGCTGTCTTTTAATAATATTTGTGATCTAGATTCCGCTGTTTCTACTGTGCGAGAGTTCAGAAAACCTTGTTGTGTAGCCGTTAAACACAATAATCCTTGTGGAGTGGCTTATAACAGCCAGTTGGAAACAGCTATTCGTTTAGCCCTAAAGGCGGATCCTGTCAGTGTATTTGGGGCTGTAATAGCTACTAACAGATTTATTTCTGAAAAGTCAGCCCAAATATTAAGTTCTCTTTTTCTGGAAGCGGTTATAGCCCCTGATTATAGTGATTCTGCTTTGGCTTTTTTTAAAAGTAAAAAGAAGAATTTGCGTATTATGAAGTGGCCGGAATTAATCATGTATAATAATAGCCAAAAGGAATTATACCGAACAGGTATAGAGAAGGCATCCTTCAGAACTTCTTTTCCCTTAGGAGAAAAAAAGGGACAAACGGAAAACTCAAATCGGATGGATATACATTGTGTGGATGGAGGTTTATTAGTACAGGACGTTCAAAAAATTAACAAGGAGTGGCAAAAAGATTGGCAATATATAGGGAAAAAACCAGATATTTCTGTTCAGTCAGAGCTGCTAATGGCCTGGAAGGTTTGTGCTCATTTAAAAAGTAATGCTGTTGCTTTAGTGTCTGGTAATCAAACGGTGGGCCTTGGTATGGGACAAGTAAATCGTATTTCATCAGTGGAAATAGCTATTCAAAAATGGAAATCCTTTCATTCCGGTCTTTCTATACCTGTGATGGCTAGTGATGGCTTCTTTCCTTTTCCTGATTCTGTGGAGGCAGCGGCTCGTGTTGGAATTCAATGGATTATTCAACCAGGTGGCTCTTTGAGAGATGAAGAAGTTATTTCAAAGGCTAAATCTTTGTCGGTTAATATGGTTTTTACAGGACAAAGGTGTTTTTCACATTGATTTAGACTGGTCGTGTTTGATTCCCGTGGAAACGGGGGGCAAACCTTTTGGGTTTATAATAGTCGTTAATAACAAGTTATTATTTTAGTTATACTTTATAATTTATAAGTGACAAAAGAATTTGAAAAAGAGAAAATATCGTTATGTCCAATCAAAGTGAAGATAAAAAATGGTTAATCAGAAATAATGATCAGATTATAGGCCCTTTTACGGAAAATGAGGTGAAAGAGCAACTGTCAAAAGGCTATATCTCTCCTGTTGCTACAGCCTGTGTCCCAGGGCAGGAATTTTGGATTTTTATAGCCGCGTATCCTGAGTTTGCGAATTACACAGACATTACTAAATTAACGCAATACACCTCTTCATTAAAAACGGGTTTTACAAAGACAGGAACATTTACCGGAAAATCTACGGCTCCAGGAGTGGAGAAAAAAGGTGAACACACTTCTACGGAGCAGGGTATGCCTTATCAGATCATAGAGGAAAACCCGGAATTGCGTATCCCTGTAAAGCCTAAGCGCAAATCCTATTTCTTTTTAACTGCGATGTTGGTTTTATCTATTTTTATTGTTGGTTTGTTTTTCCTATTTCCTTACCCGAATAAGCACAAGGGTGAAGATAAGCATACATTATCTCGCCTGGGCTACAATCATTTTTCTGTGGGAAGCTATTCAGAAGCTCTTCGGATATGGAAAGGGGAAAGCGAGAAAAACAGTCTCAGTAAGGATGATGAAAACTTATTTCAGGCTCTACAGTTTCAGTTAAATAATGAATTGTCTAAAGCTGCGGCCTTGGTCAGTTTAGGACAGAGGCAGCAGATTCCTTCTGATGAAGTGACAAAAATAGTTCAAGCTTTGGTACAAATAAAAACAGATGCTTGGTCCTCTGCTAGGCAGTTGTTAAATCAATTAGTGAGTGATGGTCAGTCAACAGTAATCAAACAATCTGCTTTTGCTAATTTAGCTTTAACTTCCGCAAAAATAGGCAAATGTGATTTTTTTGAAAATTATAAAGAGGATATTTTAAAAAACAAGCGTTTAATTTATTTCGCTTTTTCTTTATGTCTTCTTCAATTAAATACTTTAACAGAAGATCAGAAAAATAAAGCTGAGGATTTGTTAAAAGAGATAACTCAAGAACCACGTGACTATTATCAGGAAGCTCTTTTAGGTCTCATCTATATTCAGCTGCAAAAAGGAGAAGAGGTGACTCCTGTAATTAAAAAGTTTTTAGATAGCAACCCTCATTTAACAGACAGTTATTATTATAATATTTTCATTGATAAGAAAACTTACTCATGGCCTGATCTACTGCCCTTATGTGAAAAGATTTACTCTTATAATGAAGGTCATAAATTATTTGTTGCTTTTTATGCTTACTGTTTAGCTCGTTCCTATCGTTACGAATTAGCGCAAAGTTTTATCACAAAAGCCACATTAATTGATTCTACCGATATATTGGTTAAATCCGTACAGGTGTATATTACTGATCTTGTTAACCTTAAGAATCAGTCTGTTTTAATTTTAGGTGATGTTATTCGATCTGATTCTGATAGGCTGTATGTGTTGCCTTATATTTTACAGGCTCAGTTTTGTGAAAGAGCCATGGATTGGGAGTGCGCTTTTAAAAATTGGCGTGTGGTATTAAATAATGTGCCTGATTCTCTTTCCGGTTTAGGAGGGCTGGCCTTTGTTAAATATAATCAAGGGCAGTATATGGATGCCAGAGGATATGTTGATCGTGGCTTTGCCCTGGATGTGAAAACACGCTATAGCCCTTTGCTTTTTGTTGATAAAATGCTCAAAGAAAATAAACAGCAAGAGTAAGGCTGTTATAAAATCAATAAAAAAGTTTTTCTAATCCTCGCTGACAGAGTATGTGTAATATTTTGTTTGATGAGAGCCTGGTTTAAGGTGGGAAAAGAAGGAAAATCGCTCAGCCCAACTATTTTTTTCTGGTTTTTCCAAGCCAATAAGGGATAGAGTTTCTTTAGCTCTTGTCATAGCTACATACAATAGACGATCAAATTCTTTTAATTCATTTTCCTTGTGCTTTTCTTGAATTTTCTTATGAGCAGAAGATTTAATTCTTTTATCTTCTATCTTGGATTTTACAGACAAAGTCCATTTGCCTGTCTCTTTGTCTCCCATGAAGTATTGTAATCCCTCTGTAGCTCTAAACCCAGCTCCCATTTTTATCAGTATAACATGTTTAAACTCCAGGCCTTTAGCGGAGTGGATAGTCATAAGCTGAATCCCTGTGCTTTCAATAGCCGATATTGCATTTTGAGAATAATTTGCATTATCATCTGATTCTGTACCCATGCTATCAAAAAAGAGATAGTCAGCAAAAGCAAATAAATTACTTTGTTCTCGTTGCTCATAATCTTTTAAGCAATAAATCAGTTTCCATATATTAGCTTCCCGTACTCCTGTAGGATCTTGATAATAGGATAAATCAATAAAACTTAAATCTAAAAGAGCTTGTTGAAAGCTCAATGTGACTCCTATTTTATGGGTATTTTCCAAGTGATTTTTTAATTGCCGCACTATCGGCTGCAGACAGGCTTCTTTTATACAAAAATTCCAGAGGGATTGATATTGTTGATTTTTTTGTATCCAATTTACTAATGTTTGATCGAGGATGCGACAGTAAGGTGTTCTTAAAAGGCCAATCAAGTTTTCGTTATCGTGGGGATTTAAAAGAAAGCGTAAAAGGAATAAAGCATCTGTTACTTCTCTTCTATTTTTAAAGCTGCCGCTAGAATGGAGATGTATAGGGAGTTGATGTTTTTTTAAATACCAGGCCAATTGTTGAAGGGCTTTGTTTTGTCTGGCTAAAATAGCTATTTCCCCTGGGTTTACTCCTTGTTTCAACAGATTATTAACTCTATTCAGTACCGCTTTCCATTCATTTTCTTCTTTGGTTATTTTGGAGGATATTCTTATAAGGTTTGTAGTTAAAAATGCCGGTGATTTTGCCTTTTCTTCCAAAAGTATCGTTTTTTCTAAGTTCGGTACACTGGAACCTTTTGTTTTTACATTAAAAAATACGACTTCTTTTTCTTTTGTATAATTATCATTCACAGAATCCATCTTTTTGAATGTTTCTTCTGGAAAAAAATCGTTGAAAAAGGCTATTAATTCAGGACAGGACCGATAGTTTTTTGTTAAATATTGTACCTGGGAATTTTTATTTTGTTTAGCTTCTTCTTCTTTCTTTTGAAAAACAGAGGTGGAGGCTCCTCGAAAATAGTATATACTTTGCTGAGGGTCTCCTACGATAAAAACCTGACTATCTTTACTTAACTTATTTAGAATATGATTTTGTATAAGACTGATATCCTGATATTCGTCCAGAAACCAGAAATCCCATTTATATTGATCTTGTTTAATCTTCGCGAAGCTAGGCAGGGATACTTCTTTTAAATTGAGAATAGCCATAGTAAGGGTTTCCATATCATTTAGTGTAATCTGACTGAGGGCTTTTTTTTCCTGATTCCATATCGGAATCATTTTTTGACCTAAAGTTTGTAATTCCAGACACAAGTGAGAGAATATATTTATGTTCGCTTCTTCTTTTTCCAGCTCTAAAAGTGCTTTCCTGTATTTCCCACTTTGTTTTACTGGCATTCTGTTTAAACACTCCTGTTTTTTATCTATTATTAACTTTTGCATTTCTTCTTTATTAAATGGAGACCTTGTTGGTTGATTTTGAATATAGGAAATATATTGTTTTACGATAGCGGTCATTTCTTCAAAGGAGTAGTGATCGAGTAAGGTTGTGCCTATTTTTTGTTCAAATAAGACATTTTTTAAGATAGAGACAAAAAGCTCATGTGATTCTTTTTCACTCATAATAGATACACCTGGGCTAAATCCCATTATGTATCCATAAGTTTGAATGAATTGATTAAAGATTCCATGTAGTGTAGAAATTTGCAATTGAGGAGAGTAACTAACATATTGAATAAGGTTCTGATCGTTTAGCTCAATGGCTTTTACTATCATGCGCTCTTTGAGTTCACGAGTGGCTTTGCGTGTAAAAGTACTGACGGCTACACGGGGAAATGTCTGTTTTTCTACATAATAATCCCGTATATGTTTTATTAGTATCTTGATAAGAGTAGTTGTTTTTCCTGCCCCTGCGCCTGCTTTTATAATGTTCATTTTTATATCCGTTCTGTTTGTTGTTACTGGTTTTTTTTATTTAATTTAGGTGACTGGCACGGCATATTTTTCTCCATTTACATTTTGTGCAAAGGGTTTTTGTTTTAGGATGCGCCGGGAAATACCCTTTATGGATGTTTAAAATGAAAGAGTTTGCTTTTTTATTAACACTTGTAAAAATTTTTTGTTTTAATTCTTCTGAAATAAGAGATTTTTTTTTTGAACTTCCTAAGAGTTGAATGTAAGGGGGCTTTTTTAAAGCCAGTCCTTGGTGCTCAAAACTTTTGTAACTTAAGTAAAGAGCAGATTGTACAGGAAGAGGAGGAAGGTTCGTTAACCCTCTCTCTAAAACTTGTGCGTAGAAGGCCATTTGAAAACAGTCTTGACTAGACCAGGAAGGAGCTACAGATCCGGTAGGTAGAGAGTTTTTATAATCAATAATTTGATAAGATTGATTATTTGAATCAATACGATCTATCTTTCCTTTAAAAATAATGTCACCCTTACTATCAGGCGATGCTGTTTTAAAATTCCAATAACAGTTATACTTTTTTTCGCAAGCAATCGTTTTGTAGTTTTCAAATAGATGTTTTTTTATTTTTTCTTTTTCTAAGAAAATAAGAGCCCTGTTCAATAACCATGTTTTTTGTTTTTCCCAAATAACAGGATGTATTTTGTTTATTTGTTTTTTAAATTTTTTACTTGTTTTTATATCTTCTATTATTTTTAAAATATACTCATCGGGTATTATTTTTCCGTCACTTTCAAACAGGAAGCCATTGTTTTTGCACTTTAAAATTTCAAAAAGTTTATGCACTATACTTCCTTTTTCACTTATAGGAATATCCATATCTCTTGTTGGTCCATCCCATAAATAAAATAGATGTTTAGCTGTGAAAATAAAAGGACATTTAATATAGTCTTCTAAAGAGGAAGGGGATAGCATCTTTACTCTCTGTTGTGCAAAGGGAGTTATTGTTTTGTAACCTAAATCCTCATGAATGGATTGCTCCACACATTTCCATTGTGCTTGTTGTTCAGGATTATGGGACATAATATCCCGTATGGATGATTGTCTTTGTTTTTGATCCCATAAAGTCATACCAGATGTATCCAGGTGATTTATATCTTTTTTATATTCTATGGCTTTTTCCAACCATAAACAGGAAGGGTTTAAAGGAGTTCCAGAAAAATTTGTAGAGGAAAAAGATAAAATAAATTCTTTGTTTTTTTGTTGGATAAAATAGTTAATGACTTGCTCCCATTTATCAACAGATTCGGATTTTATGAAAAAACCCAAATTTTTCATAATAGAATCAGTAGATAAGGAAGAAATAAAGTTATGTATTTTTATATTTTGTTCACTTAAACCGGCAATATAGATAAAATCAGATTCCAACCATCCAATGGCGTTGAAGCTGAGGCAGTTTATACCTTTTGGATGACCAGCTTGTATCTCTATTTCGCTTTTGTTGATAAAAGACTTCAATAAATGGAGCCAGGAGGGCCATTTAAGATGTTGTTTTGTTATTTTTGTTGTTTGCGAAAAATTATCTATACACTTTTTTATCGCCTTTTGAATGGCAATAGGCACATTCTTTTTTTGCGGTAAAAATTCCAAAGCCCATTTCATAAAAGTATCAGCTGTTACTTCTTCATTTATGTTTTTTAATTTATTTTTTATGTATATTTCAGACGGCCCATTTTCTATTTTTTTTATATGATAAAAGTCCGATTTTAGTTGGTTAAAATGGACATCCCGATTTTCATAAGAGTAGATGGTTTCCAGGTTTTCATACTTCAGAATGGATAGATGTGTTTGCATCTTTGCAAACCATAATTGCACGATAGGAATGCTGCTTAAAGAAACAGACTCTCCTTTATTGACGATAATATCTTCTCTTTTGAAATAGCTTTTCAAGCAGGTCCAATAATCTTCAATATGAGGAGCCAGCACACAAATTCTATTTGGTTTAGTACCTTTATTTAGCAGATTTTTCACCCAACTACTTATGTCTTTTACTTCAGCAAGGGGAGTTATAAATTTTTTAAGCTTTATGTTCTTTGAAACAGGTTGTGTATTTATTTGGAATTTGCAAACTGGTCTCCGTAAAGATGGGGATACCTGATCTGTTTTGTATAGCCGGTTGTAAATAGAATAAATTTCATTTTGGTATGTATTTTCAATAAAAAAAGGAACCAATACTTTAGTATTGATTTTAGTAGCTAGTTGTTGGATTAATTCTCCTTCCCATCTGTTTATATTGAATCCTAAGTCAAAAATAACTTCTTTAAACGGGATATGTTTAAATGGAATATTATCCAATAAAAAAGCCCCGGCCCAGGAAGATTCAATGATTTTTTGTTGTTCCAGATAGGACTGGAAATCAGAAGCTAGGTGGTACCACCTGGACCAATGAAGGTCTGTTGATGCTTTTACTGTGGCGGCTTTCCATTCTTCTATAAGATTATCTCTGAGAGGGTGTTTGAGCAGATGGGCCAGTGCTTCCATATACTGGCATAAAAGAGATCCTGTTTCTTTTCTGGTTTGCCACTCTTGTGTTCGATTTTGTGCCCATTTTTGGTAGATGAGAATGAGAAAGGATCGAGGAATGATAGAAAATTCAGGATAAGCAGCGGATAGCCACTGGGACCAACAGTCTGTAGCTCTTAGGATATTAGATTTATAGGGTGATTGTTTATTTGTTAGTTGAGCAATGATAAAGAGACGGGATTTGACATCGGAAGTCACCCACAAACTATCTTTAGGGGTAAAATTTTTTAGAATTTTTTTTTTGGCTTTTGTATCTAAAGTGGTGATGAATTCCAACATTTTTACTTTATACCTTATCGGTATGTAATTTGCACCCTCCGCCCTCTATTCACTCTCCAGAAGAAGCTTTAGAAACCACAAAATCCAAACCAGATTAGCACACTCCTATTAAGTTAATTAAACTAAAGACCTGTTTTTCCAAATCTGTTAGTGATGAATTATTCCATATTACATAGTTTGCTTTTTTTATTTTCTTTTCTTGGGACATCTGAAATCTCATTCGATTTTTTATGTCTTTGATATCAATAGTGCGATTTTTTTTAAGATGTTTCATTTGTTTTGCAGGGTCAATAGCTATAACAACATAGGTATCAAAAAAAGGTTCCCATTTTTTTTCAAATAACAAGGGTACTTCATAAAAAACACTATGTTGTCCTGAAAAAAGCAGTTCTTGGTTTTTTTTCCTCATTAAATCTTGAATAATAGGATGAATAATATCTTCTATTTGTTTCAGTAAAGAACCGTTTTGGAAAGCCTCTTTAGCTATTTTTGAGGTGTCAAAAAAATGGTCTTTTGTGAGATATTCCGGTCCCATTAATTTAAGTAGTTTATGGTAGCCTGTGCTGGGGGGTATAATAGCTTGTTTTGCTAATTCATCAGTAGAAATAAAATTTATTCCCTTTTTTGTTAATATCAGGCCCACCGTGGATTTTCCTGATCCGATTAGGCCGGTTATGGCTATTTTATTTATAAAGTTCTTATTTCTCATAACCGATAAAAATCATAATGATTAGAATATTTAGGATGTGAACACTATAAATGTGTTTATTTTGTAAATCAATGGGAGAACGCTTTTATTATTTTGTTTAATCACCGCTTTTGTGGGAACAGGGTTTTGTGGTTTCTGTAAGCTTCTTCCTAATGGCGAAGGGAGTGCGGAGGGCGCAACCCTGTCCCTTTTGAAGCTTTTTCTCGTGAAAACTGTCCTCGGGGAACGGGAAACAGGGGTTTCTGACCTGTTCGGTATAATTTGTATTTTTTATGGGCTTAACCCTTATTTAGACTGTGTATAAAATATTTTAACTTCAAGTGAAAAGCACAGATGAGTTTTAGGAAAAGAGTGATTTATGGATTTAAAGTTAAGTAAGTTTGGAAAATTTATACTTTTAAAGCAAGTGGCCAGAGGTGGTATGGCTGAGATTTTCCTGGGTTGTTCGGGAAAAATCGAAAGTGCTTATAAATTTGTAGTCATAAAGAGGATATTATTAGCTCATTCTCACAATAAAGAGTTTAACAAAATGTTTCAAAATGAGGGGAAAATTGCCGTCAACCTGAATCATAGCAATGTTTGTTCTATTTATGAATTTGGAATTGAAAAAGATCAGTATTTTATCTGTATGGAGTATATTGCCGGAAGAAATTTAAGGCAATTAACCAAAAAATTAAAAAGTCAAAAAAGAAACCTTGATGTAGCTATTTGTGCTTATATTATCAAACACGTTTGTAATGGGTTGGATTATGCTCATAATTGTACAGATAGCACAACAGGACAGCCTTTGAATATTATCCATCGTGATATTAGTCCTCAAAATGTAATGGTTAGCTTTGAGGGTAATATAAAAGTTATTGATTTTGGTATTGCTAAAATAGATGACTCTGAAGCTACGAGGGCTGGTGTGTTAAAAGGAAAGTTTGAATATATGAGTCCTGAACAGGTAAGTGGTAAAAAGTTGGATAAGCAAACAGATATTTTTTCCTTGGGGTGCGTATTATGGGAATTACTGGCAGGTAAAAAGCTATTTACAGGTTCTAATGAAATGCAATTACTAAAGAAAATCAGAGATTGTAGGATTCCTGACCTGAGAAAAAGGAATTCTCAAGTGCCTGATAAACTTGTGGAGATAGTGAACAAAGCATTGATGGCGAATAAAAACCTACGATATAAAACGGCAGCGGAGATGGGAAGCGATTTGTCTGTTTTTCTTAATAAATTCTATCCTGAGTTTACGGAGGGCCATTTTAATTCTTTTATAAAAGAAGTATATGTGGAAGAGATTTTGGAAGAAAGACAAAATTTAAAAAAATATTTACGAGCTTTAGGTTCTAAAACACAATCATTCAAAACAGCGCAACATCTGTCTAGTGCGTTGTTTGATGAGGATGATACTGTTACGGGGAAGTCCTCATTTGTAGGATATCAGACCACTCAGAATCGAGTGAGATCACGCTCAGTCAGTAATTATACCAATGAACAACAGAGTACGCAGACGCAGTCACAAAATTATACTGCTACGGAAACTCAAGCAGATACAAGTTCAAAGACAACTCCTAGTCAGGAAATTACAAAAACAGCATTTGATGATGATGTTCTGGGTTCTAAAGTGAGTGGACGACCCATTCTTGAATCAGATGGATATAGTAATGTCATTAAAACTCCTAAAAAAAGTGATGACACTGGGCCCTCTTCTTCCACAAAATATCAACCCTGGAAGGACACTTTGTTAGATAAAAATCGTACCGTTCCGTTTTCAGGGAGAGATAAATACAGAAGAAACTTTGCTTCCAAAAAAACATTAGTTAGTTTATGTGTGCTGAGTATTATCGGATTAACTTATTTTTTTATTCCAAAAAATGTAAAATTGTTTGTACAAAAAAATGTAAATGTTATATTCAAAAATCGGGAACCGGACTTGCCAATGAAGACTCCTGGTGTTTCTGAGAGAGAGCCTACATCAGATGAAACAGCACCTTTAGTTCGGAAAGTTAAGCCACAAAAAAAAGTATCCTCTAACACTTCGGTTTTAGGAAAAAGTGTTTTTCTTGTTACGCAACCTTCTGGGGCACAAATATATATTAATAGTAAAAGAGTGGAATTTTTGACACCGACAACAATAACTGTTCCGCGTAATAAAAAATTTCGATTGACCCTTAAAAGAAAAGGTTATGAGGATAAAACAGTGACACTATATTCGCCATCTTTGAAAAATGTAGTGAGTTTTCCTATGCAAAAAAGAAAAAAAGAAAGAAGGAAAAATGAAACTATTATTATTAATGAGTAACCTTATACCGATCGTGTTTAAACATTCCAGATTTAAAGGCCCCGCTGCTAAGAGGAAAGAACCTAAAAGTACGAAAAAGCTTGTCCTTATGAAAAAGGGGATAATACCCTACGGGTATATATTTATACTGTTATTTTCCTCTTGTAGTGGTAATTTAGGCCTTGGCCAAGTAGCGCATTGCAGTCAATATACTTATGATAAAGGGAAACAAATTTGGGTGAATACATTTGGAAAACAAGTGTCATGTACTATTGTTGATAACCAGAATATATTTCCATTTTATCCTGAAAAAGGTTGTGATTATTGGAGGGAGTTTTATCATTTTAGTGAGACGGTTAAATTTGTTGAATTACCAATAAGAACAGGGGTGGGTCAATATGCTACAGCTCAAAACTATTGCGTAAAACAACAGTATCTCAGTATAGATAACTCTGGCCAGGTGCTTCTGATAGATGAAGGGGTTTTTTGTTTAACGAAACACAGGGAAGTAAAAGAAGATTATACTTTTGCTAGTTGTCAGGGAGTGCAGAAGAAGGCACCGGAACCTACACCAGAAACTAAAGAGGCGGCTACATAATCCGGGTCATTCCCGCGTAAACGGGAATCTAGCCCTACTAAATGGGAAGGCAAGTTGTTGCTTTACTGTCCCTTGAAAAACGGTATTCATTCAGGAAAACAGATTTGCCTTTATATGGGGCTTTGTTTCTCGGGACGGCCTGTGTTTTTCCTAGGTAGAAAACCAATGGCCTTGGACCCTTAGCCGGCAGACTGTTTTTCTGAATGAAATATATTAAACTTGTAAAATTTTGAGGAAGAAAACTTTTTCAGAACCGACTACTTACGATTTTCCTTAAAATTCATCTAAAATTTCCTCCCCTTCTTCTTCCTTTTTGTTAAACTGCTCAAACTCATTTGATGGTTTTACGGAATCAGAGGATATTTCACAAATAATAATGACTTTTGCTGGTGTATAAAGCCCTAAAGTTAAAAAAGAAATAATAAGGTGAGAAAAAGACCTGGTTATTCTTATGGTGTGCCAATTTGTAGGGCACTTTTCCCAGGCTTTTATTGTTTTTGAAGCATTAATCAGTCCAAACAGAAAGGTAGGTACGGTTTTCTCCCATTTTTTTTCAGAGGCAGAAGGGGGAAGAAGGTGGGTCTTTTTATGTAAGCCAATAGGTGTGATACAAGAAGATAATAATAAGAAGAAAGTAATAAAATAAAAGTATTTCATGGTTTTACAGAAGAGTCTTGATGGGGTAATTGACACCAAATTTTTGTGCTTTTCGGAGAATAAAGACCAATAGTGCTTATGGCAAATAAAAAATCCTCAAAAGTAAAATAATTCTGAATATGAACAGGCGTTCCTTCCATGCAGGCTTGTTTAATATTGAGCGAGTCATTTCCTATCAGTCCAAAGAAAACATAGTGGCTGTAGTGGTTAAAAGAGGTGGATTTTTTGGAATTTGGTTCCAATTCCATACTGATGGAAGCACAGGAAAGATTTATGCAAATAATAGTCAATAAGATAATGATCTTCACGATTCTTTTTTAATACTATATTTTATATAGATAAGTAAAATATATTTTGAGGATTATAGTGTCTGTAGGCAACAGGAGAGATAGGGAAAGAGAAAATGAGGTCCGCTAAAAAAATAAGGCTCTAAGAGCGTCCTGCCAAAATAAGCATTCCACTTTTTCTATCATTTTTGATACTTTTTCTTGTGACCAGGCTTGAGCTTTGCAACGTTGAGGCCAATTTTTTTGAAAACGACATAATTTATTTATATGTCTTTTTTGAATTTGCTGAGTGGATTTAATCTCTACAATAATATCTATTTTTCCTGGTCGCTCTATAATCAAGTCAACTTCATTTTGATCTTTTGTCATTAAGTAATAAAAACTAAAATCCTTTTTAAAACACTCATTTAGATAAAAACACTCTAGGAGCACTCTGTGCTCAAAAGCATTTCCATAAGAATAGGTATTTTTAATTAATGGAGACTCCAATTGTTTATCCAATGCTCTTTTAACACCTGTATCAAAAAAATAGAATTTAGGAGCTTGCCTTTGTTGTTTACGAACAGATCTATGATAATGAGGAAGAAAAAAACCTAAAAGAGTATCTTCTAAAATAGAAAAATAATTTTTAACTGTTTTATCGTCAACTCCTATGTCTTGGGATATATTAGAGTAGTTTATGATTTGGCCACTTTGCTGTGCCGCTACTTGAAGAAAATTTCTAAACGGATTTAGCTTTCTTATAATTTGCTCGGAAATAATTTCCTCCTTTAAATAAGTTTGCACATAGCTTTTTAAAAAATCTTTTTTATCTGATGGAGATTTTTTTTGAAATATTTCAGGAAGCGTTCCGAACTTTAAAATGTGATGAAAATCTACTTCTTCATTCAACTCAAAAATAGAAAAAGGAAAGAGGTAATACTGAAAAGCACGACCGGCTAATAAATTACCAGAACCTCTTTTTAATTTTCTGGCACTTGAACCTGTCATAATAAATTGAATACCTGGTTTTTCCCTCATAATCTTTTGAATGACATCCAATAACTTTGGCACTTTTTGAATTTCATCAATAACAACTGTTTTGTATTTCTTTTTGTTTAAAATAAAAAGAAGTTCATCTGGGTTTTGAGAGAATTTTTCTTCTTCTTCGTATAAAAGAAGATCAACCCATAATGTCTTTTTGGAGTGATATTTTTTTTCAATAAGAGTAGATTTACCTGTCCCTCTGGCTCCAAATAGAAAAAAACTATTACGATCACTTAGGCGAGGTATTCTTTGGATCATAGTCCGAAATTATCCGATATTTTTGGAATATAGTCTATTCCTTTTTCCCGATAAAATAAAATGTGTGGCATCTAGCGAATCATAAGTTATTGGTATTATTGTATTATACTGAAATTGGAATAAATTTTAAAGAAAAAAGCAGAGATAAAGAGACTGGAGTACCGATAACAACAGACAGGCGTTTTGTCACAAACGGGAAGCCACTTTGGTGGCTTCCCGTCCTGTGAAAACGGGAATCTAGTCACTTTTGTAGAAATTTTTAAAATAAGAAAACTTTTTCAAGGACGGTTAAACAGCTTTCACATGGGAGGTTACAGGGTATGAAAAGTATCAGCCATCAGATTAATGATAGGTGTTTCTCTTCATTTCTCCAAAGTTATTCAAGCCTCCACCGCCGAACAGTCCCTTATATGGTCTATAAGTAAAGTATTAACAAATACCATTCCATGTAAGGCTAATCTCAAGCCCAGTAGTGGTGGTATAAGTTCAACCAATGGTAAAGGTACGATAAGCATGCTTATACAGGGTTTAGGAGACCCGAATGTAGAGGACACCACTTTAGTAAAGATAGGGAGTTTTAAAGATACTTTAGAGGTAGTAAGGATGGATTTTACGGGAAGTGGTACAGGTAATCCGAAGACCAGTACAGTGATTAAGGATTTTATAGTGTATTACAAATTAAAACCCATTGGGTTTAAGCTGTTTTTTTGAAAGTTAGTTCTACTTCCTCTTCGTTTAATTGTTTTCGAAAAGATTCCGGGTTGAGGTGTAAATCTTTAATTTTTCTATAGAGAGTAGCTCGTCCTATACTTAGTATTTTAGCTGCTTTCGATACATTTCCTCTAGCTCTTAACAGAGATGCTTTAATAGCTTCTAATTTAATTTCATCCATAGTTTGTAAAGATGGAACAAGAGTGGGTAATGACAGAATAGTAGCAGAATTAGGCTTTTCCGTATCTTTTTTGTTTTTAGATAGTTTTTTTAAATTTTTACTATTTTTTTTCCATTCTTCTTTTGAGTAATATTCTGTTGAGTAGCCGCTTTTTTTTGCGAATCCCTTTACTTTATTTATGTCAGCTAGGCTATTGCTGATGAAGATAATTTTATTCATTTTACCCTCTGGAGTGATTATATTTTGATTATCGGTTGATCTCAATGAAAGTTTAAATATTTTTGACTGTTTTTTTAGGCGCTCTAAGGAAGCATCTGGTGATGCCTTTTTCAAAAGTTCCGGCTAATTTGAATTTGCTTTTTTGGTTAAGTATAGATTTTGCTTGCTTAAAAGGCCATAGCATTTGTGGTTTATCTAACATACAAGCTTTCAGAAAATGTTTATATGATGTTTTTTCTTTTCCATTGTAAAATAAGGACTGGGCCAGCCCCATCTGTCCTTCTGCTGAGTTGGACTTGATTTTTAAAGCTTTATTAAAATGAGGTAGAGCGGATTTATAATCCTTTTGTGTTATAAAAAATTGGCCGATGCTCAGGCGCACAAATAAAGATTTAGGAAATTTTCGCACAGCTTTTTTTAGGTTTTCCTCTATTTCTTCTGTTTCTTCCATGGAGAGAGCATAGTAAATGTAATTACTGGGTTCTTTAGGGTCGTACTTCATAGCTTTTTTACATCCAGAAAGGCTCTGATTATAAAACTTGTTCAGATAAAAATACTTGCATATATCTTTCACATAGGTTCTTTTTACACCAAATTCCCGAATTAATGTCTGTAATAGCTTTAAAATGGCGTAATTGGTTTCTTCAGAATCTTCTTTATATTTAAGTAGATTCAACATCTCCAGGTGAGCCTTTTCATGATATTTTTTATGTAATTTAAGGATATGGTTGATATGAGTGATGGCTTCCTCTCTATATTTAAACAGACCGGTTTTGAAATATAGTTTTCTAAAGCCTTTAGCTAATTCCAACAGATAAAGTCCGTTTTTTTTATTTTTTTTAACCAATTGTTTCAGAACACGAATTTGGTTTTCATAATCTCCTTTGTTTTCATAAGCTTGAGCTAGTATTAATAAGGATCGGGCGGAGCTATCTTCTAGTGATTCCAAAAGATCAATAGCTTTGTTATTTTTGCTGTTTTTTATATAATCTATGGCTTCTTTTTCACGCAGTCGCGGAGCCAACTTCTTATTTAAAAAATCCAGTTCATTTGTTAATGTTTCGATGATAGGAGAATCAATAGAGCTGTTTGTTTTTTTTATGTTTTTCTTTTGTTTTTTTTTGATAATAACAGCTTTATTTTCTTTCTTGATTTTTTTAGATATTTGTTGTGCTTGAGCTGTGTGTACCTTTAATAAGGGAACCGTGGTCAGCATCACCCAGACAAAAAAAGAACAAATAATAAAAAAATGGTAACAGACATTCATACTTATACCGATCCGGTTTGATCCCCATTTCCACGAGGACAGGGTTTTCTGGTCGTTTTTTTTCTCCCAAGAGTAGAAAGGTTTTCTGAAGGTCACGATTTCTATATCGGATCGGTATATTTTTGTCGGCTGTTTAGTCTTTTCCGATAGTTATTAAGGAGGTTACAAATATTTCTCTTAAAAATCTTTAAAAAATCCTTATTTTTCGGACGGGCATAAAAAAAGCCAGAATATTTATAGGCTATTTAATATAAAATCAGGACTAACATCTTATTTTTCTTTCCTGCTGTGTTTATTTCTGGTTTCTGAATATTTTCCTTTATCTGAATACTTAATATTTTTTCTTACTCTTCCGATGAGTATTGAGGTGAATCTATTAAATAAGAAGGGAACTTTTTATGTCATCCAATGAAGATAAAAAAATCATTAAATTTCCAGGTCCAAAAAAAGAACTAAAACAGGATGTTCCATACCAGAGGGTTTTGGATCAAGAGGATAAACAAACGGATAATTTAATAGAATCAAACAAGGTCAATCCTTTTTCGCTAGATTCCCGCTTGCGCGGGAATGACAGCTCTGTGGCAAAACGCAAGCCTGTCCTCATTAATATAAATAAGCCTGCGGACCGCAATGTTACTGCTAAAACAGACAGAAAAAATCGTAGCTCTCTTCAACAGAAGGGTTCTTCCTCTCCAGGATCACTTGTAGAAGAGAAGGAAAACTTGATACGGTTGGAAAATCATCCGGACTTTTCAGGTTCATCCATAGAAGAGAAGAAAAACTTAAATACTCTTGCAGGGCAGGATGGAGGAAGTGGAAAAAGTGGGAAGCCCTCTTATTATGCTGTTTCCTCTGTAGCTTGTGCCGTGTTTTTGATGTTAGTGGGAGTGAGTTATTTTAATAGTGGTAAGTTTTCTAAGGACAGATTTTTAGCTACATCTAATGGTATGCTTATTATGCCTGTGAAAATTATAAACAAAGATGGTTATGAGCAAACAGTAGCTGTATATGTAAATGAGAAAGAGGAATTAGAAGTGGATCTGCGAAGAAGTCCAAAGGGTGAAGAGGAGGAGAATATAGAGGAAATGGAAACATGGAAAGCCAGGTTAAATAGACAGGAAAAAACAATTCTCCATTTAATTACAACAGGGCAGAGGAAGCTGGCTAGTATTGGGCGTAAACCGGTTATGAAAGATAGGTTTTCCATGGAAGCTCTCCAGTCTCGTTACGATGTGCAGTGGAGAAGAGGTCAGTTGTCCAGTGCTAAATTGTTAGAGGGACAAGAGCCGATTTTGTTTCCTTCTATGGATAAAGTAGTAAGAGAGTATAGAGCACTGTTTCCAGTTTACGATACCTTTGTTAAAGAAAAAGACAGCTCTGACCAGATGGAAGTATATGAATTACTGGGTAGCCTTAATCTAAGTAGTAGAGAGATAGATTTAGCTGACCCTGACCAGATGGAAGTATATGAATTACGAGATAGGGAGAATAAGGTCGTTAAGCAGGTAGTGGCTTTAAAGGATGAACAAAGCCGCTTATTATCTGTTTATGTGGTATCAGATTAAACTTTAGCGGAAGTGGGAATCTAGCTGCCACGGGGAGAGTGATTTATTAGTCATTACCTTATCTATCCCGCAAAGGTCTGTCATACCTGCCTCCTCTATCATACCCGCAAAGTTCTGTCATGCCCGTGAAAACGGAAATCCAGAAAGGTAAACAGAAAGGCAAGTCCTTGCCTTTCCTGTCCCCCCTCTTCTGTCATACCCGCGAAAGCGGGAATCTAGTTGGTTAATACAACTGAAAGCCCTCTAAGGGCTTTCAGCCTCAAGAAAGTGATAACCTAACTCACTTTTGCTCTTTGTATTTCTCTCTTTGTTTCACCCGGGATCTGGCTAAATATTCGGATTTCGGATTTTTTATCTCTCAAAAGAGGCTTTAAACCCTCTCTT
>JAPPLY010000024.1 GCA_028819305.1 Bdellovibrionales bacterium | reverse complement strand
TTCTCTCCTGATGAGCAATTAACTGCTCTGATCTGGATAAAACAAAATCATCAGAGATATTTGTAGAGGAAAACTCATCTGTTTTGTGATCTAAACCCACTGATTGGAACACAGAGAACCTTTGGTTCTTTAAACGAACAAGGCTTTTCACAACATCATTGTAACCACTGACCAACTTCCTTAAGTCAATGAAATCATCTCCGCTATGATAGACTTCCTTCAATAAACCTGCCTTGTTTAAATAGACTAACTTCGTGGCATCTATCTTGTCATTTTTTGCTCCTTCTGACAAAAGATGATTGCGGTAAGGATCACACACTAAAAGCTTGCTTACACAAGACTTCAGTTCTGAATACAACCACTGCGAAGAAGTGCTTTCTTCAAAAGTGAGTATCTTTTTTCCTTTTAGATTTTTTAAGTAATCCTTTAGATAAGAAATATTACTTGGAATATCCTCTACATAGGCTTTCTTCCCTTTTTTGGTTATTCTGGCTATGGCCATATTGCTTTTTGACCAGTCTAAGGCTATATAGTGTTCATACATAGGGTCTCCTCCTTTTTAAAATGGTTATATATGTTCAAGGTGGTGCTTACCCTATCTCAGGGCTTGAATCACCTTAGGAGACCAACTTTTTCCATTTATCAAAAAAATTTGATGAATTGGTAGTGGATTTTCAAAAATCCCATCAAAAAATTTTGGTGTTTTGGTGGAGGTACTTTCACTCCTTACCAAAATATTCTGGTATTAGACCGGCACTTATACAGAGTATCCTGTCAAAAAAATTAGGTGGATTATAGTGGAGGTGTGTTTTCTTTACCAAGATATTCTGATATTTAGACCGACACTAGACCGCCACTTACTCCGCCACTTACTCCCTCTTTAGCCCCCTATATAATTCGGACTGAGATCTAATAAATGTGAACATATTCATTTAAAGTGAAGTATGTATTATTAAAGGGGGTTAGTGATGTCAGATATAGAGAGTAAAGCAAAGGTTAAATATCCTTTGGAGTTGAAGAAGAAGGCTCTTTTAGAGTTAGCGGAGAGGGGATCATCAGAGGCGGTAGCCCGTCATTATAATGTGAGCGAGCAAACTGTGTATAACTGGAAGTCAGATGTAAAGAGGAAGAGTAAGAGGTTTGAAAAGAAGTCTTTTGAAACGAGTCGTCATTTTCAAGAGTTACTGGAGCTTAAGCGGGAGAATGCGAAGCTTAAGGAACGTTTGATACAAGTGGAGGTCATAGAGTTTTAGCGCAGTATGCTAATGAGGACCCACACCTTAAGGTTCGTCCTATCAACCATAAGAGGATGTACTCTATCTGTAAGGAAAACCATCTGCTACTTCATAAGAAACAAAAGAGAAAAAGAGAAGGCCACACAGTGTATGAGAACAGGGTTATTACGGGTCCTTATCAACTCTGGCAATTTGATATTAAGTATGGGCGTATTTTGTTGCATAGTAAGAGAGTTCCGTTTTTCTTCTTGTGTGCCTTTATAGATGTTTTTACAAGGGACATAGTGGCCTATCATATAGGTCTTAGGTGCTTAGCAGCAGATATATTGAGGACTTTAAAAGTAGGTCTTATAGAGCATAAAATCATTAAAGACCATAATCTGGTAATCCGCTCTGATAATGGTCCTCAGATGACCTCTAAAAAGCTGTCAGAGGGAATAAAGACTCTTCCTGTAGTGCATGAGTTTATACCCCCTAGATGTCCTAATAAGAATGCGTATATTGAGTCTTTCTTCTCCCTAGTATCAGTTAATGTGACAAGCCCCAGAACATTTTTAGACTTCCGTTCAGCACATGAGACAATGGTGGAGTTTATTGAATTTTACAGAAAGAAGAAAATACATGGGGCCTTAAATATGACCATAGAGGAGTTTAAAAAACGCCTGCCTCTGCTCAATTTAGCTGATTATGCAATCAGATTATGACAAAAATGACAAGATTTCAGTCCGAAAATTAGGGGGTTGACCCGGTTGACAAGACCAATGGATGGGTTATTTTTCCGTTTTTTCTTTTTGTGTTTAATTTGTGTAATATCAATTTTTCTTGCCGGTTTTCCCATAACTTAGCCCTCCCTGGCTATTACTTATTTGACTTTATTTCTCAATTTTTATGTACATATTTCTTTAGAGGTAAAGACTGCTCCAAAGCCCTGGATTCTACCTGATGGATAAGATGTATAATGCTCTTAGCGGTTTTCATGATATGACCGTTATCGGTTTTTCTCAGTTTCAATTAAAGGAAATAATTGAGATTTTTACAGGCCAGACTAAGGACCTGTTATGCCAATAACCTTTATTATTATAAAAGTATGTTTCTGTTTGCTTTAAGATATACAGTCCAATCTTCGCAATACCATGTATCTGTCTAATTGCTTGCTTGGAATTTAATCTACTGGCAGCTTCTTTCCAGAGGCCGCCAAAATTTTTCTCTAAAACCAAAAGATGGACTTTTAAATTCACCATTAAGCTGTTCTCCTGACCTTATTGGAAGGAAGCCTCTACTTAGAAGCTTCTATTTGAACATTCCCAAGAATAAACTCCGTTGCTTTTTGAGCTTTAGAGGAAGCCCTGAAAATAGCTTTCTTATCTTCTTTTAAAACTTTCAGCCAGTCTTTTATATAAGATGAGTGTTGCTTTGAATATTCAAAGCCCAAGTGACAGCAAATAAAGCTCGCTGAAATTTCTGCAATCAGTTCCTCAAAAGCATAAGCCTTAGAACCTCGTTTGTTTTTTATTGGCCTGTCCAGCCGTGACTTATGGGCTGTCCAGTGTGTTAGTTCGTGAAACATCTATAAAAAAGCAATAGAAAAAAGCGCACCTATCCTATCGCGTCAATTTGAGCTTTTTTTATGCGTCCGCAGGTGGGTGTTTGATCCAAAGTGCGTGCTTGATTTAGTTCGGGTTGCTCTTTGCGAGAGTCAAAATTTTTTGTATTCTTAATTGCCAATGAAAAAAAATCGATCTTATTTGATACGTTTTCATACATCTATTTGGGCCTCAACGAACTGTGTCGTGCCATGACAATATTGGATGTAAACGGAAAACGGCCAGTCATAGTATTGGACCTCGGATAAACCGTGTCATGTTTCACGTTGGGCCTTGTTTTCCACTCCTAATGCTTCAGACTCTAACTCTATACAACAGCATATTGTACGAAAAAAATCCTACACACTAGAAGGTATCAAAGTTTAATCTTTTCCAAATACCTATCGTCGTACTTTACCCCCTTCTTCATAATTTGAAGACAAATTGCTGCAATCCTTCTGGCTACAGCTTTCTTGGCTTTTTTTCTATCAAGACCTGTAACGCAGAGCCTGTCGTAGTACTTTTTTAAAGAGTTATTGCTCTTTAAATTAGACTCTGCAGCTCCCATAAAAACGCCCCTTCAGATCAGATCTTCCGTAGCGATTTTGTGTCCCATAAGCTTTGCCGTCGCTAATCTTTGTGTGTCTAACGAGCATGGAATAAGACCACAACTTATGCTTATTTAAAAAGCGGTGCGGGGAGCAGATTAAAGATGCTATAGTCACCGCTCGTATGGCATCTATCCCCGGTACAGAAGTTAAGAGCTTTACTGTTGGG
>JAPPLY010000065.1 GCA_028819305.1 Bdellovibrionales bacterium | reverse complement strand
AGAAAACTACAGGTATAATAGGAATCAGAGCTTTTCCTTCTTTTAAGCTTTGTTCAAAATCAGCCGTTGGGGAACTCACATATAAACTCTGTGCCACCTTCCTTAGGGGACACTGCCCGTACACAACCTCCATGCTTTTCCATGGACTGCTTAACCAAGGCTAAACCCACTCCTGTACCTCCTTTTTCTCTGGACCGAGCAGGGTCCATTCTGAAAAATCTTTCAAATACCCTATGGAGATACTGCTCTGGAATTCCCTCCCCGCTGTCTTTTACTTTTAGTACCACTCGATCCCTCATTTTCTCCCAACGAATATGCACATCACAGTTTTCACCAGTGTGCCGACAAGCATTGTCCACTAAATTATGCAGCACCAAATCCACCCATCTCGGATTAGCCATGACATAAGGAGCAGAAAAAAAGAAATGCAATTTATGACCACGGGGTTTTATCTGCTCAATAACATGGCTGGTGATTTCTTTAGTATCAAGACGTTTTTTTTTCAAATTTACCTGAGAAGCTAAACTAGATAAAGTAAGGAGATCATCTATCAAATCACCCATTCTTTTACAGTTTCTTAATAAAATTTGTAAAAAACCTTCAAACTGATCAAACTTTTTTTGTGACAAATCCTGTATAAGTATCTCCACATATCCACGGATAGAAGTTAAAGGAGTTTTTAACTCATGAGATACATTCGATACAAAATCAATATGAGCCTGCTGTGATTCTTTAATATTCGTCTGATCGTAAAATAATAAAATGACTGTGTTTCGCTTTTCATCAAAAAAGGGAAGAGCCGTTACCTGAAAGTTACTTTTAAGGTATTGATTTTTTTTCCGAAAAACACAATCTTTCGTAACCTTAGTTTTTTTTTCCAAACATTGCCGAAAGAGATCCATTATGTCAGGAGAACGGATCATTTCATTTAAGTAATGTGTGGACTGTTGCTCATCCAAATAAAATATTTCCCTCGCTTGGGAGTTATGAAAAAGCAAGCTTCCTTCCTCATCCAGAATAATGACAGCTTCTTTTAACACAGCTGCTACCTTATCTATTTTTTTTTGTAAAAAAACAAAACGATCCGATTGGTCTTTTATCTGATTTTTTATCTGCTGAATGTAATTGTTTAATGGAATAGACAAGTCCTCTTCATCCAGAGAGGTATCGAGAGATATGTTATCCTTACTTATAAGATGAAGGATTTGTTTTTTTAAATTTTGAAAAGGAATATAAAAACAAAGAACACCAGCGACAAAACAAAGAACAGCCACAAAAAACAAAATGATTATATCAGATAAAGCCAATACGATACCCTATGCCTCTCACTGTTTCAATAAATTTACCATATTTTCCCAGTTTTTTTCTTAAAATGGAAATATGCGTATCCACTGTCCGACCGGTGACATTAACATCTTCCCCTTGAATAAAACTTATCATCTGTTGCCTGGAGAGAGCCTTTCCCTGATTTCTAAGGAGTGTTTCCAACAAACGAAATTCCGATACAGTTAAAGTAATTTCCTGGCCTTCCATGAACACCTTATGCGCACTGGTATCCACAACCAAATCCCCCAACTGAAATTTTAAATTTTGCGCCTTCCCCGATTCTGTAAGTGTACTCACAAATTTCAATCTCTTTATCAGATTATTCACCCGTGCTTTAAAAACAGAAAAATCAAAAGGCTTGGTAATATAGTCATCCGCCCCCGCCTCCAACCCCTGAACAATATCTTCCGGGTTTGTTTTAGCCGTCACAAATAAAACCGGAATATTTTTATGACGGGTATTATCCTTCCTCAGCCATTTTAAAAGTTCCAGACCACTGATCTCCGGTATCATCCAATCCAATATGATTAACTGATAAGATCGTTCAGAGAGCATATTATAAGCTTGTTTCCCCGTCTGAGCCGACTCCACATGATAACCTTCCTGAGATAAATGCAAACACATCAGATTTTGAATATCCAATTCATCTTCAACAACTAATATAGAATGCATAAACATATCACTCATTTTTGTATTCATCCTCATCTGGAATATCCTGGTGTCGTATATCATCTCCGGTTTTTAAAAAGATGACTTCTTCCGCAATATTAGTAGCGTGATCGGCAATTCTCTCTAGCTCACCAGCTATAATAATCAAATCAATACAAGGTTTTATTAAACGATTATGAGAGAGGGTGATTTGTTCCAATCCTTCTCGAATTTTATTTCTAGCCTGGTCCACATTATCATCCTGAATCAAAATCTGTCGAGCGAGCTTCTCATCTTCAGCAACAAAAGCATCAAGAGACTGATGTACCATTTTACTCACTTGGGTGAACATAAATTCAAACAAACGAAGAGACTCATCCAGTATAGGATCTTTTTGAACTGAACCAGCCCGCACAGCAATATTAAAAGCTAAATCACCCATCCTTTCCAGATCTGTGTTGGCGTTGACAATGGCCAGGATTAGCCGCAGATCTCCAGCCACGGGAGACTCTCGTGCTAAAATTTTAAAACACACCCTGGATACCCTCAGTTGAAGAGCATTAATCTTTTCCTCCCGCTTGCGTAATTCACACATAACATCAGAATCAGAATGCTTATTTAATAAGATATCACTTGCACTAGAAATGGTTTTTTCCACAAAAGCACCCATATTTAAAATGAGCGATCGGATATAGTTTAATCGTTCATCTAATTTATTTTTTACTTTTCTCAATTTATACCCCTTGCCCTTAGGTATGATCCTCGTTTCCACGGGGATCAGTTTTTCCGCCACTTTTCAGCTTGTTTCCCTTAGTAGCTGGTTTTTTACACCGAACTGGTATAGAGGTCGCACCTTTTCAAACCGCTCTCTCTTCCCTTGAGAGAAAAAAAGAGACGACCGGAAAAGCCAAACCGGACTATCTGTTTCCCTCTATTTCCATCCCTTCCTCTATTATACAAATACATATATAATCTAAAAATCAACCAAATCTACCGGTAATATAAGATTCTGTTTTCCCTTTTGAGGGATTAGTAAATATTTGGGATGTTTTCCCATATTCTATCAGTTCTCCAGAAAGTAAAAAAGCAGTTTTATCTGAAACCCGCGAAGCTTGCTGCATATTATGAGTAACAATGATAACCGTCACCTTTTCTTTCAACTCCCTGATTAAACCTTCAATACGCGCAGTGGATATAGGATCCAGAGCGGATGTAGGTTCATCCATTAAAACAACAGAAGGATTAATAGCTAAAGTACGGGCAATACAAAGACGCTGTTGTTGTCCGCCAGACAGAGAAGTACCCTGTCGCTTTAAAATATCTTTCACTTCATCCCATAAAGCCGCCTGTTTGAGCGAGTTCTCCACTCTCTCAAATAAAACTTTCCTTTTAACTCCCATTAACTTAAGACCCACTGCTACATTATCAAAAATACTTAAACCAGGAAAAGGATTGGGCTTTTGAAAAACCATTCCCACTTTTCTCCTAACCAAAACAGGGTCAATATATGGGGCGTAAATATTCTGACCTTCCAGAAAAACCTGACCTTGAATGCCCGCTCCTGAAACCTCCTCATGCATACGATTCAAACAACGCAAAAATGTGGATTTTCCACAACCAGAGGGACCAATTAAAGCCACTACCTTATGGATAGGAATTTCCAAATCAATATTTTTTAAAACCGGGATGGAAAAAAAAGACGCGCTCAGATCCTGAATTTTCACAAGTGTTTTTGTTTCTTTCATTATTTCCTCATTTTAGAGTAAAATCCCACTCTATCTTTTTTACGAAAAAATAAAAACAATCTAGTAAAAAAATTAATAAAAAATACAAAAAACACCAAAACCATAGCCCCTGCCCAAGCTTGTTGTTCCATTTGCTCAAAACCGGTATTAGCAAACTCATATATTTGCACCGGTAAGGTAGCTATAGGCTCACTGAGGCTCCTGATATGGTACTGATTACCCAAGGAAGTAAATAATAAAGGGGCTGTTTCCCCCGCAATACGGGCAATAGCCAACATAATCACTGTCACACACATACTTAAAACGCTGGGAATAAGAATACGAGTAATAACTTTCCATCGGGGAATACCTAAAGCTAAACCAGCTTCACGAATATGGTTGGGTATCATCTTTAAAATTTCCTCCGTCCCTCGGGCAACAACAGGTAACATAATCAACAGTAAAGCCGCCGCCCCTGCATAAGAGGAAAACCCATACCTAATGACAATCAGACCGTAAATAAAAATACCCACAACAATAGAAGGCGCGCTAATGAGCAAATCTATTACAAACCTTAATATTTTGGCTGTTTTAGTGCTTTTGTATTCACTTAAATAGACCCCCATTCCCATTCCCCAGGGAATACCCACAACACTAGCCATACCCACAACAACAGCACTGCCAATAAGGGCATTTGACATTCCCCCTCCCCCCTCTCCTGGTGGTTTTGGTAACTGAGTAAAAAAGTCCCAATTAATAGCAGACACACCCTTATCAAATACATAATATATAATAAACAAGAAAGGAACAGCCGCTATCACACTCAATAGAAATAAACAGGAGAGCATAAAAAAATTAAGCCATTTTCTCCATCTGTCCCCTAAAGAATAAGACCATATTACTTGTTTTGCTTTCACTCTTTTTTCTCCTTCCCTGTATAATCTAAACCGGAAAGAGAAGGTCCTCTACTCGCAGAGGAAAAGCGTTTAGTGGAGCTTATGCCTGTGGTGGATCTTTTCATTTTCCATACCAAGAGAAAGGCCAGAATATTAATAATAAGGGACAAGAAAAATAAAGTAAAACCCACGGCTGTTAAAGAAGCCAGATGCAACTCATTATCCGCCTCAGCATATTGGTTAGCTAAAATACTAGCCATAGTTTGAGCTGGTTCAAAAAGAGAAATTTTAATAGAGGGAGCATTTCCTATAACCATAGTGACGGCCATAGTCTCTCCTAAAGCACGCCCCAACCCCATAATAACCGCCCCAATAATACCGGTAGAGCTTCCCCTCAATACAGCTATTTTCAGCATCTCCCAACGAGTGGCCCCCAAACCTAAAACAGCCTCTCTATTAGACTTAGGAATAGTGCGAAAGACTTCCCGGCACACAGAAGAAATAGTAGGGATAATCATAATAGCTAAAATAACCCCCCCGCACATCATACCCACCCCGTAATAAGGACCTTGAAAAAAGGGTAGAAAGTGAAAATACTTAGATAAAAAAGCCTGAATATAATCACGCAATAAGGGAGCCAACACAAACAGTCCCCATAAACCATATACAATAGAGGGCACTGCCGCCAGCATTTCTACAATAAAACTAAGTGGTTTCGCCAACCAGTTGGGGGCTAACTCACTAAGAAAAAGGGCCACACCTACACTCACAGGCACAGCTAATAACAAGGCTAATATAGAAGTTACGACTGTTCCGTAAACAAGAGATAAAGCGCCAAAACTTTGGGTCCAACTATTCCAATCCGCATTAACAAAAAAATTCATACCAAAGTGGGAAAAAGCAGGCCAGGACATTTGAAAAATAACAAACAACATATAAAAAAACAAAAAGATAAGAGACCAGGAAAGAGCTTTAAGAAAGAAATAAAAGAAGCGATCTTGGGCATGAATATCTTTTTTTTTTTCTTTTTTTTTAAAAAAAGAAAAAACAAAAATAGGATTAAGTTTTTCTATCATCATTAGTCACTTTAATGGACCGCACTCTGTGTTTCACTTTTTGTATAACTAAAGAAGGAAGAGGTATATAGTGTAGCGACTCACAAAAACTTTGTCCGTTTTTTAAATACCAATTCAGAAATTGAACCAGGGCTGCCCCTTTGTCTGAAGTCATTTCTTTATACACCAACAAATAGGTATAAGAAGACATGGGATAAACATCTGTCCCCTGAACGGCAGTTAAGGGGTGAAATAGATCGTTTGTTTTTTCCAAAATTTGTTGGGCCGAGGTTTTTACAGTATGAGTGCTGGCCTTCACAAAATGCCCGGACATATTTTGTATCTCCGCCATAGGTAGCTGACGATTAACCGCATAACTCATTGCCACATAACCTATGGCCCCAGGCATTTTCCGAATCAAACCCATAACTCCCTCATTTCCTTTTCCACCAATACCTGTAAGCCAGTTAACAGATTTTCCTTTTCCCACTTTTTGTAACCATTCTGATGAAAATTGAGCCAAGTACTCGGTAAAAACAGCTGTAGTGCCACTCCCATCCGCCCTATAAACGGGAACAATATTTTGATCGGGTAGCGCTATATCAGGATTGATCTCGCTTATTTCTTTATGATTCCATTTTGTGATTTTCCCCATATAAATATTTGCCAACACGGAAGCGGTTAGACGGATCTCTTTCTTCTCCACAGCCGGCAGATTATAACTAACAACAACAGCCCCTAATGCTGTGGGAAGATGCAATATTTCCTTTTTAGACTTTTGGATTTGTTCCTTTGGCATAGGAACATCCGTTGCTCCAAAATCCAAAGTGCCGGTTAAAAACTGACGGATTCCCCCTCCACTACCAATGGAGCGATAATTAATCCTAATCCCCGGATTTATTTTTCTATACTCTAAAAACCACTTGGAATAGAGAATATAAGGAAAAGAAGCCCCCGCTCCGTTAATCAAAAGCGGTTTGTTGTCGGACTTTAACGAAGCCACTCCCATTGATGCTACAGGAAGCAAGCCACTCAAAATTAAGATACAATAGACTATACGCATAGCAAAACCTTCTTCTCACATCCCACACATATCTGACAGTACTGTTTTCACAAGTAAACAATCAACTCCTTAAGAAGTTACACCAGATAAGACTGCCACTTTATTAAATTTATGTTAAAATTTCTGCGTCCCTTTATAGAAAGGAATTTATGACCAGACTCAGCGTCAATGTCAATAAAATTGCCACTCTTCGCAATTCAAGAGGAAAAAACCAGCCGAATTTAATAGAAGCCGTAAAGCAATTAATCGGTTTTGGTGTGAAGGGGATCACTGTACATCCTCGTCCGGATGGCCGCCATATCCTCTATCAGGATATACGAAATATTAAACAACAGCTAAACACACAAAAAGAAGTAGAACTGAATGTGGAGGGGTACCCCAGCGCTGACTTCCTGCAACTAATGGAAGAAATAAAGCCAGATCAATGCACCTTGGTCCCGGACGCTCCTACTGCTCTTACTTCCAACGCCGGATGGCGGATTCAGGAAAACAGAGATTTTTTACATTCTGTTCTCGAATCCCTAAAAAAAGATAATATCAGAACTTCTCTTTTTATAGATCCTTTTACTCTTACAGAAAAAGAACTGCATACACTTGATTATCTCCAACTGGATAGAGGAGAGCTTTACACAGAGATATATGCTTCAGCTTATTTTACACCACAAAAAGAATCTGTTACTCGTACTTATATTGAAGCAGCCGAAAAGCTAATGAACCAGGGAATAAAGGTCAATGCAGGACATGATCTCAACTTAGATAATTTGACCTGGCTTTTGAAAAAAATCCCGCAAATTAAAGAGGTGTCTATCGGTCACGCCCTTATTTGCGAATCTTTATACCAGGGAATGGAAACAGTGGTACGCAAATATTTAGCTATTTGCGGGAATTAAACAGTCCTATGATAAATAAATGTAGCTTAAAACAGATTTATTTGAAAAAACTTTTGAAATTTCAAAAGATTGGGCTTTAAAATAGCCTCTTTTTGGAAATCGAGGACATTTTTAGATTGATATCACTGCTGCAAAACAAGTAAAATAAGCTCATTATCTAACAAAAAGGAGGTCTCCATGAAAAAACTCATCATTATAAATTTAATTTTTATCGCGTTTTCTCTTATAAGTTGCAAAGACAATAAATCCAGCACATCACCTGGAGTAGGTGAACCACAAACCGGATCAGATGGACCAAATGAACCCACCACACCAGACACACAATCAGAATACATCTATACTATTACCAATAAACTGAGTTATAAACCTGCCATCGGTACAGAAGACAACTTCAATCTTATTCAAGTCAGTTCTGGTTCGGTCTCTATGACTCTGGACAGTGATGATTGTGTAAAGTTAGCAAAATCCCAATTTAATAACTTAAAAATTATTTGGCCAGACTCTATTATAATATGTGACAACAGTAATGAACAATATAAATGTCCCGTGCCCGACCACTACACAATTCAACCTAACACGCGCCTTATTATGAAGTACCAGTGGAATGCTCCTGATGTAGAAAAAGCAAGCAAAAATACAAGTAACTGTAAGTATTTATCAAAAAAGGGAAGTGAGCAAATGGGGGGTAAAAAAACGGATTGTGATCCGAGTGACGACTTAGATTGCCCTACTGTCTCAAAAAAGAGGATGGGAACGGATTGTGATCCGAGTGACGACTTAGATTGCCCTACTACTAGTTCTCAAAAAAGTGGAGGCGAGTAGAGGTAACGACAAGGTACTTATCCTATACGAAGTAAAAAAGAATTTCATTTCTATAAGTTATATAATTTGAGGATAACCTATCGTCCAGTATATTGTTTTTAACCAAAATAAAAAAACTACTTGCATCTTAAAAATAGAAAGAGGGGGGCTTTGAACTACTTCTTATAAGATATAAAAATCCGATATCCAAATATTTAGTTATTATAAATACGGATTTGCTATTTTTTATTGTCCTGAAGTCCGGGAAAAGGGTTAAATTTTCTTGAGTTTATAAGTTAAAAAAATCAGGCATAGATTTTGCTAGAGATAAACAGTAATGAAATATTCTTATCTGTTTATCCTTTTTTTTTCTTTTTGGCATCCTTTCTGTGTTTTGTCGGCAACCGAGAATGAACAGGAAGGTGTACATCAGCCTGGGATAAAAGTGGCACCATCGGGAGCTACCATCTCCTATAGAAAAAAAAAGAGACGACCAAAACCCCTGTTCTTGCAAAAGCAAGGGCTAGATTCCCGTTTTCACGGGAATGACAATCTGGAAAATCCTGTCCTTACACAGTTGGGGACCTTGTCCTTGCAAAGCCGGATCTCACAAAGGCCTGGATTCGTGGAAACCAAGTCAGGAACGGAACAGGTGCCTGCGGCGAGCAGTGTAAAAGAAAAACATATTTTATTAATGGAAAAAGGAGAAAGCAAAAATCTTCCCATTTCCTCCTCTGAGCAAATATGGTTAAGCCAATCGGGCGTTGTTTCTATTCGGGACACAGGGGCCTATTTAAATATTCAGGCTCGAAAAGAGGGAGAGGTATTACTGAATTTGGACTCTCGCCTATACCTTATTTATGTATTAAGTGCGGAACAAAAACATGATTTTACTATTGTAAGGGATTTTCTATCTAACCGTATGGGCTTAAAAGCAGAAATGGTGGCTGGTCAAATTCGCATCCGAGGCTGGCTCTATAGAATAAAAGATTTCTTAGATTTTTCAAAAATAGCGCAAGAGCAAAATTTGGATTATCTATTTGAAGCGGAGGTAGAAACATCCCTGCGGCAGAAATTACAAACTTATATTCAAAATACAATAAAAGAGGACAAAGCTTCTTCTTTACCTTCCCCTGTTTTGTTATGGCATAAGCCTTTGACCCTTCTTATTCCCAATGATCCATCTTTAGCGGAACTATATAAAACACGCCTTAGACGCTTTGGTGTCCTTATTAAAAAAGACCCCACCCTGCTCCCTTCTCCACCGCTTATAGAATTGAAATTATTACTTGTAGAAAGCAGTGCTAACCACTCTTTTCAAACTCATATAGATTGGGGGGAGAAAGTAGTAAAACGACTTTTAGATGGAAATTTGTTTAAGGAATTACTATCTACATTTAAAACTATGGAAGACAAAGGTCAGGCACGTATTTTCTCTTCCGCTACATTATTAATGGAGAGTGGTAAAAAATCTCACTTCCACTCCGGGGGAGAAGTGCCTATTCCTCACTTTCATCCAGAGAGGGAAACACAAAGTATTAAATGGAAATCTTATGGGGTGCAGTTGAATTTTACAGCTAAAGCGGATAGAAACCACAATATATATGTAGATACGCAAGCGAATATTTCCGAAGTGGATCATACCTATTCCGCTCGTTCTGCTCCTTCTCTTAAAAGCAGTCGCATTCATTCTTCAATAACAATGAAAAGTGGGCAAAGCTTTCTACTTTCCAAGCTCATTCGTCGGCAGACAGGAAGAGCTTATTCTGCTCCTGCAGAGATTTTTCGCTTACCCTTGGCCGGTCGTGTTCTTTCCTTCAAAGGAAAAATCAAAGAATATACCCGTTTGAATATTTTTATTACGGCTGTTTTATACCCATAGGATATAATCCCCATTTCTACGGGGACAAGCTTTTCCGTAACTTTTCAGTTCTTTCCTCACTGGAACGATGGTGTATTTATTTCCTTAACATCAGGATGTTCAGAGATATAACCCACCTGATCCGCGTAAGTAGTAGCCTCTGTTAAAATCTGATTGAGCCTGATAATAAAAAAATTGATAAGCTGAAGAGGTAAATCACAACCCTCGGCTTCCGGCTCACATTTAAAAGCACTAATAGCCCTTTCTCGTTGTTCCTTCTGCTCCTCCTGGGAAAGAGAGAATGTTTGATTGTCAGGATCATCTGGATTAGCTCGCTCGATCAACAGTTCTACAGAAATATCCAGAGCGTTATTTACATCCACCTCCAATAAATTATTCAAGTATTGTAATTTTCCTCCGTTTTTTAAAAACCCCTTGGCCCATTTTATATGACAGGCCATTTGTTCAACAGACCATAATGATACATCTTCTGAAAAAGAGCATTCTTCTGATATATTAAATTCTTCTGCAAATTGTTTTAAGGCTCCTCTTAATTTTCCCCTGTTTTCATCGGAAAGACCTTTCTTCCTGGCAAAATGCAATATCATATCCGACCAATAGAGCGCCTCAAAGTGCATACTCTGAAATACCCCTTTAGGCAAACTCACATTATAGACCCTCCGTGGTCTAGCCACACCAACACGACTGTCATAGTGATTATGTATACGCGGGCCTTTTTTTATAAACCCGCCGTGAGATAATAGAGATATATTATCCCATTCAGATGAACCTGAGAAATCTAGTTTTGAAAAATCGGTCTGTAATAAATAACTGGTCATTGTTGTGTCTTCTATATCTTTCATAAAAAGAGGCCCCATAAAATCATGTTTAACAATCCTCTTATACTCCTGATCCGATGCTATCTGAAAGAATGTCATATAGAGGCTGATTTTTTCATTCCACCATTCAACAAAATCTTCTAAAGAGGACACCTGTGTCTCTCCATCCTTAAACCCGATATGGTCCAAAACTAGATGTAAAAGGTTGTTATAGACCCTGTCTCCTACCGGAAAATGCCCATTATAAAGATCCTTCACTATACCGCTACGGGAATACAAATCACGACATATAGCCTTTCTCGTCTTTTCATCCAGGGTCGTAATACGAGGGGGGTAAAAAGCATAAGAAGCTCCTTTTCCCGCTATCCAGTCCATACCTATAAAAGAACTAAAAAGAGGAACAGAATCCATAAGCTCCTTAAGCTCCTTTAAAAACTTATCCTCATTGTTGGATAATAACCCATTCATTTGCTCTTCTGTTGGCTTTGCTATTTCCATTGGATCGGGGCCACAAACAGCAGAAGCTATTACAAAATCCATAAAGCCTTTTGTACGAAGTCCCAACAAACGATCGGGGTGATAATTCACATCAAATGTATCCTCTCTCAAACGATAATCTGCGTTTACGGTCTTTACTGTAAACATACCTGGAGCTTCGGGTTTTATTTGAATGTATTTTTGAGCTTTATTTTCAGCAGGATGGTCTTCTTTACTTGCTGTTTTATTTGGTACAAAGGTTCTTGCGTATAGTTGAGCGAAAATATTATCTGTCCCTAGTCTCTGATAAACACCTATCATCTCAGGAGGCAGGTTTTTTATTTGGTCCTTTAAATCTGAATAGATATAATTTACATATCTGCCGGAATATTTTTTCTTCTCCCATTCTATAATTTTATTGAGATACTCCAGCCCTGCCGAGAGTATTTTTTTTCTTAAACGATTTGCAACTCTTTCTGCAACGGCGGCTCCATCTACTAGCACCCCTTGTGAAAGAATTTTATCTTTTTCCAAGGCGAGCTGTTCAAGCCAATCATTAAAATACCAATGAATAAGGAAATTAAAAGCAGAAAAATTGACATCTAGATCATTTGGTTGCGATTCTACCAGCAGGTTAAAGCGTTCTGCATATAAACTCAAGATTTCATCAACATAATTATTGAGCTTTGTTCCTCCATTAGAGTTTATTGGCACACCTTTCATTTCCCTTTCCAAGAGGTCAATAGATGGTTCCAATATTTTCGTATAATATTTCTTCAAATCACTTATGATTTCTTCATAATCCTCATTCGTCTCAGAATTTTTTTCTAAAAGGGTACCCATGTAATCTTTAGTTATTTCCTCTAAATAAACAAAATGTTCCTTAATTATCCTATCCGGGTTCTCGTATTTATATATTTTCTCCTCTTCCTGTCTTAGAGCTTCCCCCCAATGATCACCATAAAAAGGTTCTAAGGGAACACGAGTATCTACAACACTAAAAAGAGATCTTAAAACAAAGGGACGATCCCCCTCATTTCTACTTACACTAATCTCCGGATTTAAAAAATGATAAGGAGAATCAGATACCACATCCAGTGCTACATTAGATGGCTTAGATATGTTACTTTTTCCAATATGTTCATTGATCTGACTTATCATACCCTCAAAAAAAGACCTTGCTGTACCCTCTTTTGGTGCATAGCCTACATCACTGGAAAACAAAGCCTCTTCACTAAGATCACCAAAGTATTTCACATCATGGAAGTTGTTTTTATTCCTTTTAGCTTGAAAAAGCAGGTAGTATAAATAATAAATTTGTTCAAAAGAACCTGTTGTACTGGAAACATATTTAAACCAGTTCTGCCAGGATGCTGCGGCCTTTTCCATCCTAAACTGTCTCCAGCGATCAAATGTTAAAGCGGTTTCATGGGCGGAAAAAATACTCTCATGGTATTCACAGTCATCATCCCTATCACAGATTTTAGAGTCCACATTACTATATGTTATAAAATCTCTCATCCCATCCGAAACATCACCGGCTTTTATGGTTTCTGTCCAGATAGCACTATAAAAATCATGAGTGATCCATGTATCCGTTAACATAAAAGCCAATAAGTTTATGAACCTAGAACCAAATCCCTTGTTGTTCACCCTGTTACCTTTCACTATTTGCGTGCCAGGGGGTAGGATGAATCCTTTTATCCACTGAGCTATGGCTTCAATACCGAGTCCAAGTCCTTTAGCACCAGCCTTAACACCCGTAGTGGCAGGAGTGGGAATAAAAGAGGCCGCACTAGTTAGCATCTTCCAGGGAACACGAACACCGGTTCGCTTGGCCCAATTGTTTAAAATATTTTGACTCATTTGAAAAGGTCTAGTTCTTAAATGTTTAGCACCTTCGATAGCTCTCCCTGCTAATCCGTAAGCAGCATTCACAGCCGCATGAGAAATAACAGAAGCCGTCACTAGAGAGGCCAAACCCGGTGCCCAAGACACTATAGTACTACCCATCCCATCCCAAAATAGATCACAATGGAGTTTCATATCTGCTTCATCTATTACACCTTCCTTACCTGTAAAGCTATCCCAACAAGGGCCAACATGAGGATTATAAAGCCGAATGTAATCCAGTTCATGTACTATATTAGAGGCCAGCATACCAACACTCATCCCCAAGGGACCGGCAAAGGAGAGACCTAGCTTCGGTCCGAACCTTGCTTTTTGGTATCTAAGTGCGGTGCGAAAACTAGTATGAGGTGTTCCAGATGCACCATACTCTTTCAAAAGCCTTTGGGAGGTGGCTTTTCTTCTTAAGAGATCCAGACGGGGTTGTAATATACCAGGTGAAAACAAAGGCTTTGTTTTTATTATTCGCCGGCCTTTAAAAGGTCCTCTTTTAAAATGAACATCCCATCCAGGAGAAAGCAGACGGGAATAAAGAAGATTGGTTTGCCCACTTGCCATCACGAAACAAAAAAAGCTAAAAACACCTACCGGTGATGTCATTTCATAAAGTAGGTTTTCCATCCATCGAGGGTCTGATCTCCCTTCTTTCGTTATGGAATTTATATAAGACCCTACTACCATATTACCACCGATAGCTGCGTAAAAAATAGCGGCCTCCGGACCAAAACCTTTAAGCTGATGTCCAGCTACCCCAGAATATGTTCTCTGTTTTATAGAATCCAGTCTTTGAAGGATACTATAGTCCTCGTTTTGTCGAGCCTCAAGTAATCTGTTTTCTTTTACAATTTCTTTTTCCGTTAATTCCAAATTCATAAAGTTAAGTAGCTCTTCTACATGATCCCAGGTAATTTGATCTGGGCGCATGGCCCCTTTATCTTCTTCAGAAAAAGAAGCCCGTTCCCCACTTACAGCATGAGTTAAAACAGGGATAAAAAAAAGCAAAGTAATTACAATATATCTATACTTCATATTCCTCTTCTCTTTTTTTAGTTGCTGTAAAAATCAGCGCCTTTAAGCTCCAATGAATCTTCTTTTTATATTGATCCTGATAGTTCGTATAAACGGAAATCCAGTCGCTCTTGCTCTTCAGGAGAAAATAGGGAGTCAAAAGGCTCAAACATGCGTTTTGCCACAAAGCAACTTTCAGTCGCATTGTGCTCAAGCTTGTCCCCGTGGAAACGGGGAACCGAACTCACTTTTGCTCCCTATTTTCTCCTGAAGAGCTTATCTCTATTTCGCCTTCTTTGTCGTTCCCACTCTCTCTGTCGTTCCCGCGAAAGCGGGAACAATCAGTAGAGTTACTACAAAAGTGAGCACATCGGAAACACAATATAAACATGAGAAAATTTAAAAAATAAAGATATATTTTTCTCGAATGAAATAATTACATTGATGTTTAAAATTTATACAATTGGATTAGGCTAAACAAATAAGAGTTTTTAATTTATACTATTCATAATGTTTATACTTGTTTAAAACTTATACAGCCTATTATTAGGACTAGATGTCTGCTTTTGCGGGCATGACAATGCTTTCAAGGGGATGACAGTTTGTGAGGGCTTTTTCAGAACCGACTAAGTATCTAAATTACATTTCTCTTTGACGAAAAGGATAGTCCTTTATATACCTACTCTGTTTGAATTTTGTTTCCAAGGAGACAGGATTTTGAGCTTTTTTAGTTAAAATAAATGTTATCTTTTAATTAGAAAAAAAGGGCTTTAAAATGAGTTCAGCTCCCTGTTCCTCGCTTTCGCGGGGACAAACTTGAGCACAGAGAGGTTAGATTCCCGCTTTCGCGGGAATGACAGATCTGTGGCAAAACGCGTGTTTGAACTTTTAAAGCTCTTTTCTCTAAAATTAAGAGTAAAATAAATTAAAAAAACATGAACCACAAACAAATACATATTAAAAAATTTGGTGGCACCTCTGTCGGGTCCATTGAAAAAATTGAACAGGTAGCCGATCGCATTGCCAAAGATAAATTATTAGGACAAAACCCCTTAGTTGTGGTTTCTGCCATGTCTGGAGAGACGAACCGCCTGATTAGCCTAGCCACACAAATTGCTCCTTCTTGTAGAGGACAAGCTTATGATATGTTACTAGCTTCAGGCGAACAGGTCAGTGTAGCTCTTCTGGCTCTGGCTTTGGAAAAAAGAAATATAAAAGCCACACCGCTCTTAGCTCATCAGGTAGGTATTAAAACAGATTCTCTTTTTTCTCGTGCCCGTATTCAAGAAATCAACACAAAACAAATTAAGACTTGCTTGAAAATGAACCATATTCCTTTAGTAGCTGGTTTTCAGGGAGTCACTAACGGAAATACCATCACTACTTTAGGTAGAGGGGGAAGTGATACAACGGCTGTGGCTTTAGCTGTCGCCTTCAAACAATCCGAGTGTGAGATTTTTACAGATGTACCCAAAATCTACACAGCCGATCCTCGCTTAATAAAAAAAGCCACTCAAATTCCAAAACTCAGTTTCGAGGAAATGATGGAAATGTCCTCCTTGGGAAGCCAAGTTTTACATTGCCGCTCTGTTGAAATAGCAGCAAAATATAAAATCAAAATCCATGTTCGATCCACATTTGAACAAACAGAGGGAACATGGATTCTTCCAAAGGAGGAATTTATGGAAAATCCATTAGTGTCTGCTGTCACCCACGATAGAAATACCGTGATTATTAAAATGTACCCGGTTCCCAGCGGAACGGAATTTATTGCTAATCTGTTCACTATGCTAGCTGAAAAACATATTTCTGTAGATATTATCTCTCAAAGTTACCATAAAGAGGGGCAAAGGCTGGCCTTTTCCATAACTGCAGAAGATTTAGAAGCGGCTAAAAAAATTATCTATGAAATAATCGAGCAAAAAAAGGTCCATATTATTGAAGGCCTGGCAAAACTATCTATTGTCGGAGTGGGAATGGCCAACCATCCGGGGGTGGCTGCCCGTTTTTTTAAAGTCTTAAATAAAATAGGAGTGGATATGCATTTGGTAACTACCTCGGAAATTAAAATCAGTGCTATTATAGATAAAAAATATCTTTCTGAGGCAGCTCAGGCTATCCACGAAGAATTTATACTTATATACTAACTTTGTTTAATTCCTGCTTGTGGGAGGATAGTTCTAAATAGACCCCCGCTTTCGCGGGGGTGACAACTATTGGAGAAATTTATGTCACTGGAATATCAAAAAAATCAGCTTTATTTGATTCAGGAAAAGCAAAAACATAATTTACTTTCTTTGGCTCGAAAAACAGGCACTCCTTTTTACTTATACGATCTTATCGGTCTTATAGAAAGATTGAGAGTTTTTAAAAAACACACAGCCCCAGCACATCTGCACTATGCCATGAAAGCTAATTCCCATCCTGAAATACTAAAAACCTTCTGCAAAGAAGGGGTAGGAGTGGATGTCGTATCCGGTGGAGAAATTCAATTAGCTTTAAAAGCCGGATTTAAAGGACGAGACATCGTGTTTTCAGGCGTAGGTAAAACAAAAGAGGAAATGGAATTAGCTCTTAGTAAAGATATTTTACAGTTTAATGTAGAAAGCCCCTCTGAACTAAAAAAATTAGCAGAAATAGCCACCTCTTTAGGTAAGAGAGCTAGCATAGCTTTTCGTATGAATCCAGATATAGATGTAAGCACTCACCCCTATATTAAAACAGGTTTAAGAGAACATAAATTTGGTATGGAACTAGAGCAACTTTCCGGGTTAAAAGAAATTTTAAAACAGTACCCTTCCCAGCTAAAATTACAGGGTTTAACTTTGCACATGGGTTCTCAAATTCACGACTTAAAACCTTTAAAAGCTGGCATATTGAAGATAAAGAACCTTTATAAAGAGATGCAAGAGGAGTTTGATCTCAAAACATTTGATGTAGGCGGGGGCTTAGGAATGGATTATAGAAGCCAGGACAGAGACCAGGATTTAAAATTAATAAAAGAATATGGTTTTTTTTTAAAAGAACTTTCTAAGTCAGTTAAGGCGCAAATTTTGACAGAACCCGGGAGAATTATAACAGCTCGTTTTGCCTGTTTAATTGGAGAAGTGCAGTACATAAAAAGCAGCTCGTATAAAAATTTTGCTATTATTAATACAGGAATGCATCATCTCATTCGTCCTTGTTTATATCAAGCCTATCACCATATTGTACAACTAGAGAAAAAACCCGGCTCTGGTCGAGCCTATGATGTTGTAGGGCCTATATGTGAATCATCAGATGTACTGGGCAAAGATCGCGTTTTCTCCGGTCTGGAAGAAGGAGATTTTTTAGCTATTTTGGACACAGGTGCTTATGGATCTGTCATGATAAATAACTACAACGCACAAAAACCCCCAAAAGAGTTGGTTATATAAAAACTAAGTTCTTTATTTTAACAGAACCCCCCTTATATGGAGCTTATACACATAATATAAAATAATAGTTTTCTTCAGGAGAGAACAGGATTTAAAAGGCTCAGACATGCCTTTTGTCACAGAGCTGTCATCCCCGCAAAAGCGAGGATAGGCCACTCTGTGTTCAAAGCCGAACTCGCTTTTAAATCCTGTTCTCTCCTGAAGCTTTTCATTGGGTTTAATAAAGAGATCAATTTGTCATAGATTTTACGGGAGTTCGCCAAATAAAACCCTTTGAGTTTAATATAAACTTATATCTGGTATAAAAAAGACTCATGTGGGGTAAAAGTATATGTGTATTTTGTAGAGAGATGGTGAAAATTTTTCACGCTACCTTAAAAAATATGCTAATATTAGAAAAAATGCTTTTATTTTGCGATTGTTTCCGTTATGTAATAGGGGAAAAGTAATACGGCAAAAAGGAGTATAAAACTATGAACGCAACTAGTGGAATTTTTATCTTATTATTACCTATATTATTTATTCTTAGCTCATTTGATGTAGAAGCAAAACGACGTCCTCACAAAGACCCAAAAAATAGGGAACTCGGAAACAGAAATGTTAATCAGGAAGCAGAAACAAGATACGAGTCCGAAAACCAGCAAAGGTCCGAGGATTTGAATTTATCTCCTCGTAAGGTTACTCTAAGGGACTTAGACAAAAATTCTGATAAAAATTCTGGAGAAAAAGCCAGCCCTATCGTTTTTATTTCACTCAAAGAGGCCACCTCTATTGTAGATGCATTATCTCACAAATTGGGAGAAGGAAAAGTATCAGAAACTACAAAGAAAAATCTCATAGAAGAGATTAATAAAACGGGTTCCGAAATAGGATCATCTTTATTAAAACTAGCTAAAAAAGTGGAATTGGCCCGTACTGAAGATGTGGAAGTAATAGTAAAATTTGCAGAAAACATCTCCTTGCACTCAATGACCCGTGAAAGGCCAAATGAAAATAAACCTGCAGAGGCTAATGTTTTACTTGATTTAGTACAAAATTTACATGATATGCCTTTTTGGGAAGCCCAGCCTCGCACGACGGTTATGAGTGTACTTAAAACCTTCAATGAGAAATTAGGCAAAAGGGCAATTAAAGAAGATATAGAGGTATCATTGCAAATACCTGGCCCTCCTGCTCTTAATAGCCCTCATTCTAGAGTACTAACTGGTCTTGTAGTAGGTCATGAGATAAATGTAAACACTGCACTCATGCTCGCTTTTACAAAAAATATGATTCGGATGGAGGATGTTGTAGCTGCTGGGGGTCTTCAAAAAGCCCTAATAAAGATAGCACAAAGAATACGAGAACTTTGTAATAAAGGATAGTAAATAAATCTTTTTGAAAAATAAGGTACTGTAATCAGTACCTTATTTTTTGTAAAACTTTATTATACTGACCTTTTTAACCCCCGTGGTCACAGAGGTTCCTGATCTGTTCGGTATAACATCTAAATAAAAGAAACCGGAATTTGTATAATTTTTTCCGAAAGCATTTTAACTTCCGAAGAATGATTAATAACAACACCAAAAGGGAGAGAATGCTCTTTAAGAAACTGTGTTAGTGCTATAAGGCTTCGGTTTTCTACAGATGTAGATAACTTAATTTCCACCGGAAGCAAACCAAAGCTTCCTTCTAGGATGAGATCAATTTCTGCTCCGTTTCGCGTTCGATAGTATGAATACTCCCAGCGACCTGTAGGAAACTTACTACTTAAACCTTTGAGCAACTCTTCAATAACAAAAGCTTCAAAAATATAACCTGCTTTTGGAGATCTTAAAAATTGATCCTTATTTTTTATATCTAATAAATAATTTATCAATCCACTATCACGCAAAACCCCCTTGGGCATCTTAACTAAGGATCTTTTTTTGGAACCCGTAAAAGAAGGGATCTGTCTCCTGTTCTGTAATTAAATCTAAATTACCTTTTCAAAGATAGACAGAACCTGATACAAACAAAGAATGAAAGTATTAGTAACAGGAGCCAGCGGTTTTTTAGGTGGATGGCTTTGTAAAGCTTTGTGTGAAAAAGGCTGGGAGGTGCATACTCTACTCCGTCCTACCAGCGATAAAAGCACTCTTAAGGATTTGAACCTGCATTTCCACACAGGGGATGTTACTGATCTGGACTCTTTTATGAGGGCCAGCCAGGGAGTGGAGATCGTTTTTCATTTGGCAGGCTTAGTGTCTCACACATCAAAACAGTTAAACCCCATGCAAAAAGTGAATGTGCAAGGGACAGCTCATGCTATCGAAGTTTGTCAGGCACAGAAAGCAAGGTTAATTCATATCAGCTCCGTTGTCGCTGTGGGAGCCAGTAAAAAACCTATAGTCTTAAATGAACAATCCCCCTATGATCTTTCCCTCTCTCAAATAGGTTATTTCCACACCAAGAAACAAGCGGAAATATTAGTACAAAAAGCTTGTAAAGAAGGAAAAATAACAGCCGCGATTTTGAATCCCTCTACTATCTATGGACCTGGAGACATGAAAAAAGAAAGCCGTAGAGTACAGCTAAAAGTGGCGCAAGGGCGTTTCCCTTTTTATACTTCAGGAGGAGTTAGTGTGGTAGATGTGGAATCTGTCGTATCAGCTTGTATAAAAGCTGTTGAAAAAGGACGACCAGGAGAAAGATATATTTTAAGCGGAGAGAACATTAGTATAAAAGAGTTGTTTTCTCTCATTGCAAAAGCAAATAAAATGAAACCGCCGTTTATTCATTTAAACAACTTTCTTTTACATAGTTTATCGGAAATAGGAACGGGCTTACAGAGTCTGGGCTTTTCCTTTCCTATTCACAGGGAAAGTGCTCGACTAGCCACTCTCTACCATTGGTTTGACCATTCCAAAGCCAAACAAGAACTGGATTTCACCCCTATGACAGCTAAACAAGCTATTAACAACTCACTTAAATGGTGGCAACAACATATCAATTAGTCGGTACTGAAAAAGTCCTAACAATTTAATTTAATTTTAAAGAAGTAATTTTAGTAAGAAAACACTTCTTTCATTCAAAACTATTGCAAATAAGAGGGAAAAATTTTGGATAAGAAAACTTTTTCCCGACTAATTAATAATACCGTAATAGCTACATTAAAATATTAGATTCATTTTCTGAATAAGATTTGAATAAGGTATGTATCTTCTTTTTAAACCAGTCTTTTTCCGCTAAAGACACAAAAAGAGAAGTGATAAGAATAGAAAGAGGAATAACAGCAAAAACAAGATTCTGAATCCACTCCCCTTGTTCTAAACCTCTTTGTAACGGAAGGGTAGCTAATACGGCACAAGCCAAACCTCGGGGACCCATAGCGGTTGCCGTTATAGCATCCAGTTTAGAAAAGGTATTGCTCTTAAATACGGTGCGAATAGAAAAATAGCGAGTAATAAAAATTAAGCTTGTTAAACAAATAGCCCATAGAACAGAGGACATTCCCTTAATTTGAATCAATAATCCCAGGTAAAGAAAGAAAAAAGTTCGGAGGAGAAAAGTGACTGCACTGAGAATAGCTAATTCATCTGAAGAAACGGGTTTATCTTCTAAAAGCGTTTTTAAAGCAGGAGGTAAAAGGTTGATATTCGCCAAAGTAAAACCCAGGCTGAGCACACCGATAGCACCGTTTAAGGATAAGAACTCTAAAATACCATAAGTTAATAAGGCCCCAGCTTCTCCCGCAAAGGGTAGTCGGGATACTTCTGTTTTTTTCCTTAAAAAAGCCCATACAATACCAGCTAATACTCCAATTCCAACAGACATGATAGGAGTGGAGCTAAGGCTGATAAAAAATTGCCCTCCACTACTATCTTCTGAAGTCAAATATTCCAATAAACCCAGGAAAATAACAATAGTCAATACATCCGTAAAAGCAGACTCCAACGAAAGCACCGTCTTTGTTTGTTTATTTATGGAAAGAGGCTTCACCATAGGAATCACAATGGCGGAAGAGGTGCTTCCAATACCCACACCCACGAGAAGGGCAGACATGAGAGGCAACACCGGAAAAAGAGCAATAGCCGTAATGGCTGTTATGGAAAAGAAAGTTAAGAGGGAAAGACTGAGAGCAGATAGGGACGATTCCATTAAATCTTTAAAACTTAAGTGCAAACCTCCCTCATAGAGAATGATAATCAAAGTAATAATAGACAAAACTTTTCCAGCTTGCCCTAGATGAATATCCGGTTGAATTACACCAGTAACGGTAGGTCCCAAAATAAAGCCAATAATAATAAGAATTAGTAAATCAGGGATTTTAGTTTTTACAAAAAACCAACTTAGAGCATGCCCTAGAAAAAATAAAATAGAAAGTCCAATAATAATAATGTCCATATTTCCTGTTTCCGTTTTTCAGCTCTAGCTGGAATGACAACAATTACTTCGTCATTCTGATAGATAAGTATAGCTTGCTAATGCCTGAGAGTAGTTTTTTAACAAACGTCCCGCTTCCTCTCTGGATAAATTTTCATTTAATACAGCAGCTTCTGTTTTTTGATGAATTTTTTCAATCAAATCCCTTTTATGGTAGCCTACATATTTAAGTATGTCATATATAGAATCCCCTTCCATACAATGATCCACTGAATAATTTCCATTTTTACTGATAGAAACATGAATGGCGTCCGTATCTCCAAATAAATTGTGCATATCTCCTAAAATCTCCTGGTAAGCTCCTGTTAAAAAAGCAGCCATGTAGTAAGGCTCCTTTTTTTTGAGTTGATGCACCATTAAATGTTTTTCATTTTTCCATAAATGGTAGTTCATGAAATGAGCTATTTTTCCGTCAGAGTCACAGGTCAAGTCCGCCAAACAGGCCCGTCTTACCGGTTTCTCTGCCAAACGGTGAATGGGCATGACGGGAAATAAATGTCCTAAAGCCCATGAGTCCGGCAAACTCTGAAATACGGAAAAGTTGGAGAAATAAATATCGGAAAGCTCATCTGTAAGAGCTTGAAATATCTCTTCATAATCTTCTTTTCCCTCTGTCATACTTTTTAAGCGAGAGGCGGCTACACAATAAACATTTTCCGCTAAAGCGGCTTCTTTTAAATTGAGTACACCATAAATAAACAATTGATGAATATCCTTCTTTTTTTCAATTAAATCATTAAAAGATTCACTAATGGGGTTTTTATTAAGACCTTTATATATCTCGTATAGGTCTTTTACAAAAGCATGTGTATCAGACTCCATTTGAAATTCAGATTCTTCGTTTTTCTCAATTAAATTAGCATCCATTACATTAAAAACGAGAAGAGAACTAGGGGCGGTTAGAAACCGGCCAGATTCGGAGATGATATGAGGGTGAGGACTCTTATTTTCATCACAAATACTTTGGAGGTGATAGACAATATCATTAGCATATTCTTGAGCGCTGTAATTAGTAGAGGAATGAGATTGCCCCGAACCATCGTAATCCACTCCTAAACCTCCTCCTACATCCATGTATTCCACTTGCACTCCGAAGTGATATAGCTCTGTCATAATCCGAGCCGCTTCCCGAATCGCCGATTTAATAGGATGAATAGAGGGTACTTGTGAGCCAATATGAAAATGAAGAAGTTTTAAATTTTCCAGGGAAGAGTATTCCTTTAATATTTCTACCCCTTGAACAATTTCACTGGCTGTTAAGCCAAACTTGGATTTAAACCCGGTGCTATCCATCCATTTACCCCGGCTTTGCGTGTTCAATTTAATTCTAAACCCTATATTGGGTTTCACCTTTAAATTTTGAGCTGTTTTTAAAATGATACTTAACTCTTCCAAACGTTCTACAACAATAAAAATGCGCATGCCGGCTTTTAAAGACAGTAAAGCTGTTTGTATGTACTCTGTGTCCTTAAAACCATTACATATAATAATCCGGTGCGGTTCATCCAAGAGAGCGAGAGCAATAAGTAATTCTGGTTTGCTTCCTACTTCTAAGCCAAAACCGTATTTACTGCCCGATTTTATAATATCTCTTATGACATAACTTTGCTGATTCACCTTAACAGGGAAAACACCTTGATACTGGCCCTGGTAGCCATATTCTTTTATAGCTTGATTAAAACAAGTAACAAGTTTGTTCATCTGCGCATGAATAATGTCAGGAAAACGGATGAGAACCGGCAAACGAATATGCTGTTTCCCCAACTCCGTAATAATTTTGTAAAGATCCAAACGAGGGCCTTTTATTCCTTGTGGAGCCACTTCAATATGCCCTTTGGAATTGAGGGTAAAAAAGTCCCCTCCCCATATATCTACTCCATAAGCTTTAGAGCTGTCTTCAATGGACCATTTTATACCTTCATCGGAAGATTTTTCCTTAAGGAATTTTATTTGCTCCATTTCATTAGATTCCTTTTTTGGAGAGATGGAAAATTTATTTTTTTTAAATACACTTTTTTTCTTCATCAATTACTGTTCTCCTATTACTCCTTGAAGTCCTGTGAACGGGGTGAAGACTAACACAACGGAAAGCCCTCTAAGGACTTTCCGTCCCGCGAAAGCGAGCATCTAGTTTGCTAAACTGAAAGCCACTTTAGTGGCTTTCCGTCCCGTGAAAACGGGAATCCAAACAATCCGGGTTTAGTTTGTAATAATATTCAAGATACGGCCGGCTTTGTAAATAACTTTTTTTACTATTTTGCCTTTAAGGGCATTTTGAATGGCTGTTTTCTCTTTAGCCGCTTCCAGAACCACAGATTCGCTGGTGTTATTTGAACAGGTAATAGAACTTCTGGTTTTCCCGTTGACTTGTACACCTATGGTTTGTTCTTTTTCCTTAATTAATTCTTTTTGAAAGGCGGGCCAGGCGTTCAAAGAGACAAAACCCTCCCCTCCCAGGGCAGACCATATCTCTTCAGCTATATGAGGGGCAAAAGGCATCAATAATTGAGCTAATATTTTTAATGTTTTGTGGTTTCTTACTTGTTTTCTATAGAGTTCATTTACTAGGACCATCATCGCACTGATTGCTGTGTTAAGGTTAAGGCTTTCAATATCCTCTGTTACTTTTTTAATAGTGCGATTCAATAGAGCAGCCATGTTTTGGCTCATTTGTCCTATTTCAGGAAGCACCTCCCCTTTATCATTAAAACAAAGCCTCCATACCCGTTCCAGAAAACGCCGGCTCCCTTCGATACCTTGGGAAGACCAAGGTTTGTCTTTCTCTAAAGGACCTAAAAAAGTGATATAAACCCGAATTGTATCAGCTCCATATTTATCTTTTAAGGAATCCGGGTTGGCTGTGTTGCCCCGGGACTTAGACATTTTCTGACCGTCTTCCCCCAAGATCATCCCCTGATGTATTAATTTTTTAAAAGGCTCCTTGTGGGAGACCATTTTCATGTCATATAAAAATTTTTGCCAAAAGCGAGCATATAACAAATGTCCTACAGTATGCTCCGCCCCTCCTACATAGAGGTCCACCGGCATCCAATATTTCTGCTTTTCAAAGTCAAAAGGAGCTTGCTTATTTTTAGGGTCTGTATAGCGTAAAAAGTACCAGGAAGAAGCGGCGTAGCCGGGCATAGTGCTATCTTCTCTTCTCCCTTTTTCTCCGGTTTGCGGATCTGTGTAATTGATAAACTCAGAGTGGCGCGCCAGGGGAGACTCTCCTTTTTCCGAAGGCTCATAATGGGTGGTTTGAGGGAGAATCACAGGGAGGTCTTTTTCATCAATAGCTTTAATTTTATCTTTAAAATGCACAACAGGAAAAGGCTCTCCCCAATATCTTTGTCTGGAAAAAATCCAGTCTTTTAATTTATATTGCGTTTCTTGTTTCCCATAGTTGTTTTTTTCTATTTCACTGATCGTTTTTTTAATAGCTTCCTCTTTATTCAGTCCGTTTAAAAAATCTGATTGGATATGTAAGCTATCTTCAGTAAAAGGAAGCTTTTCACATTCCATAATTTTTTTAATCGGCAGCTTAAAATTTTTTGCAAATTCAAAATCCCTTTCGTCATGAGCGGGCACAGCCATAATAGCCCCTGTTCCGTAGTCCATAAGCACATAATCAGCTATCCACATAGGGATCTCTTCCTTCGTAAAAGGGTGAATGGCATAGGCTCCTGTAAAAACACCGGTTTTGTTTTCAGATGCTTTTCTATCCACATCGGACATGCGAAGGGTTTTTTCCTTATAAGTAAGAACTGCTTTTTTTTGTTCTTTCGTGGTGATTTCCTCTGTTAAAGGATGCTCCGGGGATAACACCATGAAAGTCACTCCGAACAAAGTATCCGGTCGGGTGGTAAAAACTTCTATGTTCTTCTTCGCATTTTTAATAGGAAAAAATATAAAAGCCCCTGGGCTTTTTCCGATCCAGTTTTTTTGCCCTTCGATGGTTCTTTCCGGCCATTGCAGCAGTGTCATATCCTGCAACAGCTTTTCCGCATATTTTGTTATAGCCAGTAACCACTGTTTTATGGGTTTTTTAATTACAGGGTGGCCACCTCTTTCACTTTTGCCGTCTATCACTTCTTCATTAGCCAGGATGGTTCTAAGAGCGGGACACCAGTTCACCGGTACTTTTTTTTGATAGGCTAGTCCTTTTTTTAAAAATTGAATAAAAAGAAACTGAGTCCATTTATAGTAATCTGGCTCGCAAGTGGAAACTTCCCGATCCCAATCAAAACTATACCCGAAAGATTTTAGTTGTCGGCGAAAGTTATCAATAGCTTGTTGGGTGATAACAGAAGGGTGGATACCGGTTTGGATGGCGTATTGTTCCGCCGGAAGCCCAAAGGCATCGTAGCCCATAGGGTGAAGCACATTAAATCCCTGGCTTCTTTTAAAACGCGCGACAATTTCTGTAGGGGTATAGGAGGCCAGATGTCCTATATGCAGGCCGGAACCAGAAGGATAGGGAAACATGCTCAGAGCATAGAACTTAGGTTTATTGAAATTAACTTCCGCTTTAAAGCATTTATTTTCTTCCCATTTTTTTTGCCATTTTTGTTCTAGTGTTTTGTGGTCAAAGGCCATTCAAACCGCTCCGTTTTTATTTGTCAGGTTTTTTAAGATTTTTTATCTTGTATTGCCAAGCTATAAAAGCTTGAAATGAGGGTATATTGATTATCTTCCTCTTATGTTGAGAATAATAATCCATTACCAGAGCATCCAGTGTAAATGGAGACTATGGCACTGTCAAATTCATTTATTGAACAGCTTATAAATTTCCTTTGGAAATGTTGCCTACCAACTGTCCATTTTTCAGGGACGATCCAGAAGGATTCTCTTTAGCCTCACTTTAAATAATCGTTTTTTTAATATGAAAAATCAAGAGGGATTAGTATATTTTACCTTTTAGCCACTCTATAATATATCCATGTATTTCATTTTGAAGAAACGGCAAAAGCTTTGTTCTAATTTGAACTAAATGAAAAACTTGATTAGCTATTGTTTTTGGATTCTCATTTCTTCCTAAACTAACTTTATCCAATAATTTCTTCGTGATTATTTGTTTGCTGTAGGGTAAAAGGGATGGCACTTGGCAAATTTCAATGAGAAAGTTTGCCACTATATTAACAACCCCTGACAAATCGGAAATAGGGCCTAAAAAAAACAATCCCCTTTGAAAACCAATATCATTAACTGAATATTCAGATTCCTTTAACAAAAAAAGCAATATGTTATGATCAATAGGAATATAAGTGTGATTGAGTTGGACAAGCTTGGCCTTAAATTTAACAGCCTGGTTGTTATCAATAATCACTTTGTTTTCAAAATATTCTATAAGATCAAATAATCTCATTCCTGAAATAGAATATTTAAGTTTAGCAAATCTTCTTAAAAAAGTATCTTCACATAAAAATATAGAATTATTATCAACAACTAATAGCGAATCAAAAAATTCTTTTCCTAAAATATTTTCTTTTTCTATTTTCTCTTTTCTACTTAAAATATTATCTTTCGATAAAAATTTTATTGAACAATAATTTTCAACCCATAATTTAACCTTCACCCAGAAGTTTAAATTTTCCTTTATTACTTCAGATGAAATAAAACTTTTTCTAAGACTGCCTTCTCTGTCAAATCCCACAGTTAAACAGCCGTCTTTAGAGTGCAAGGCTGTTTCTTTTATATACTCTTTTAAAGAGTCTATAGTAGATTGACATACATAAATTTTGAAGCTACTTTTCTCAATGTATTTCTCCATTTTTAGCCAATGAATCGTGATTAAAGATGAAATGTCAATTACAATTTTTGACTTATTGTCTAAAATTTCTTGTGTGTTTCTACAATCACTCCATTCTGGAACATCAGATATAAGCTTATACTTTTTAGAGGTAATGAACTCTCTAATTATTTCTATAGAATGCTTACTGAGTATTTTTGCTATAGAACCAATAGTTGCTTTACCCTCATTATAAAAATCAAATAATTGATCTAAGGTTTCATATTGTTTTAAAATATTTGGTTGCACTTTCTTAAAAATGTGTGCAAGTTCTTTTATATCAGCATTATGAGGAATTGAAAAAGACTTAACAAAAGGCTTTGAAGGGTATCTATTTTCTGTTTCTTTGATAATCTCTTGATATTTACGAATATATTTACTTTGAATTTTTATAATTTGATACTTTTTGTCCTGAAATAAAACTACTTCCTTTTTTTTCTTTCCTAAAAGAGCTTTTGATAATTCGTGATCTGGAGTGTATATATCTGCATCTTCTTCTATGATAATGTCTGTTTCATCTAAATCCTCAGCATCTTTAATTTGGACATAACAATCTATATCTAATTTTTCTGGATGAAGAAAAGATTTATCTAATTTAGTTTCCACTGAATTAAGAATATTAGAAGATTTATCTTGGTTGTGTATTTCATATAAATTTTGATGATTTAAAAAAGTGATTAATTCAAAATATACGCTTTGAGGTTCCATTTTTCCAGGATTTTTTTTGATACACTGATATTGAGTTTCTAAAGCTTTTTTAATATTCCCTGTTTTCATATATGCGAGAGAAAGTTTGCTCATTTGTTCTGAGGATAATGGATTTAAGTTAAAATCCTTTTTTAAAAGTTCTTTTGCTTTTGAAACATGTTCACTATATGTATATGTATAAGCTAACTCTATTCTTATAAGATCATTCGTGGGGTTTGACTTGAAGAAATTTTCATAACATTGGATGGCTTTCTGTTTATTCCCCAAGCTTTCATAAATAAGAAATAATATATTTGCCGGTTCTACTCTATCAGGAAACTTCTTAATTAAATCTTCTGCCAGTTCAATAGCTAACTTGTTCTTACCATTTTCAAAATAGATATGTAATAATTTAAAAATATCTGGATGATTAAGGTTTTTGTTTGTAATTTCCTCCAACAGAGGTTCTGCTTCTATAAACATTTTACAGTAATAAAGTTCTTTAGAAAGTTGCTCAATATCTCTCAGTTGCTCTTTTTTCTTAAAAAAGGAGTGATTTTGATTTAATTCATCATTATTATATTGTTTATCTTTAAAGGTAGTATAAGCCCTTTTAAGATATTGAGTTTTTTTATTTTTATGATCTACAGATTCTTTTTCTGTTTCACTAATTTTTTCTTTAGCTTCCTCTATTTTTGCCTTTAGGATGAGATTAAATATATTATTACTCTCTTCTGCAAATAAGGGGTTTAATATTTCTTCCGCTTTATCTATTTTTCCAAAATTAATAAGCCTAAATATTGAATATTGATTCACCTCTAGTCGGTCATCTTCACTTATAGGCAGTGCTTCCTTAATTTTATTTAGTAGTTTTTGAGCCTTTTCTGATTGTTGATTTTGAAAATATAAATCAGTCAGAATTAAAGCTAAAGTAAACAGTTTTTCCGATATATCTATTTTGTCTGAGGTTAGCGATATTTTACTCATAGAATCTGGAAAATCATTAGATTCTAAAGATTGTAAACCGATTAACTTTTCCAATATAGAAATACTTTGTGTTATGTCACCTTTCCGTGTAAATAACCGGCTAAGTTCTATTTTTAGATGATCATCGTATGAGAATTTACGAATACCCTCTTGAAGAATGCAAATCGCATCATTCAGCTTCCCTTTCAACTCAAGAGCTAAAGCATAATGCAAATACCAGTTGGGATTAAAGTCTTTTAACTCGCTGTATTGGCTATCTGTAATCAGTTTTTTATAGATTTTTATAATCTCTTCAAGTTTATCTTTTAAATTGTCTGGTATATGCCTTCCTGAAAAAATGTCTTGTTTTGCTAAAATAAGACCTAAAGACATATCCGCATAAGCTATTTCGCTATTTATATCTTTCCAGTTTCCATTTTTTTGTTCTATTATATCATAAAAAATGTTGAGCCATTTTTCCGCTTCTTTGTATTGTTTTCTTTTTATGCTGATGTGGGACAGAATATGAGCAATTTGATGTTTTGTTCTTATATTCTGTGGAATGGAAGAAACAATATCATTTAAAGATTGATTTTCTTTATCTTTAATCTGAACTTCAAGAGTATAAGCTGTTGTGTTTAAAGGATTAAGCTGTTTTGTTTTTTCTATATATTTTTTTGTATTTTTTATATCGTTAATAATTAGATAAGCCAAAGCACAATTCTCATTAGCATTTTCATCTTCTTTGTTAAATTGTAAAGCTTCTATAAGTAACTCAGAAGCTTGCGTCTCTTGTCGCATTTTTATTTTTGCCCAAGCCATGTTAGTTAAAACTTTATATTTTTCTTTATTCTCCAGTTGATTCCACTTTTCTTTTTTAAAGTTTTCCAATAACTTAAGGGCTGCTTTAGGTTTATCTTCATTTATTAAATCTCTTATTCTATTTAGTTCTTGATGGTGACTTTCGCTTTGAATGGAACTTATTATAGCTGAATTAATAGAAGGAGCTTTTTGAGAGCTAGGATAATATTTTTCATAAACTTCAGAATGTTTATCAAGAAACTCTTTTATTTCATACCAACTATGAATTTCAATAGAAAAAAGATTTTGATTTTTATGATTTTCTGAAATTAACCGAGCTACTTTTTGTATTTCTGCATCTCTTTTACAAGTGGTTGCTAAAATATACCTTTTTAAAGGGGGTTTAAAATTTTTAGCTTTTTTTACTTCTTCTTTTAATTCTGATTTTTTTATTTTATCATTTAAATCTTTTTTTTTACATTGAATACCTATTTGTTGATCTTGTACAAAAATATCCACACCATCTTGAGACTGCCCTCTTCTTCCATTTCTTTGAGTTTGATCTCCAAACTCTGACTTATATAAATCTAAACACAAGCTTTCAAACTGTTCTTCATTTTCAGGTGGAGGAATTTGAAAATCTGATGGGTTTAAAGACATAATTATATTTTCCTTCATATTAGCGTAGAGAAATTAGAAAATTTTTAGTAAGAAATAATCTTTCTTAAAGAAGACTCATTTCTGTAAATTAAAAAATCGAGAGGTTTAAGCTTTAATTCTCTCCTCTGTCTTTTTTATTTTTTGACCAATTAAGTCCCTTATACTCCTCCAACTGTTTCTTGTTTTGAGTAGGATCAATTATTGAGGGTTTTAAAAATATACTTTCTTTTATAAAGGGCACATGAACAGATTTTTTTTCCTCATAAGTAACAGGAGATTCAAAATCCTCTTTTAAGTTTTTACAAAAAAAATCAAAAGGCCATATCTCAAAACCTTGCTCTGTTTTTCTTATAAACTTCCCCATATAAACGACAATTCGCCTCTTTACATTTGATAATTCTCCAATAGCTTTTAATCCTCTATAATCTCGAGAAGAAACATCAGCTTTGGCTTTAACTTCTATAGCTATTAACTCTTTTCCTCTTTTTAACAGAAAATCAACTTCTGTTTGTTTAGATCCCAAAGAAGACCAATAATAAATATCATCATAAAGATTATAGTATTCTCCGCAGGTCCTTAAAATTTGAGCAACTAAGCCTTCAAAAAGAAATCCCTTTTCTTCAATAGAAATTGAACCAAAATTTTTCTTAACTGTTCTAGCAAGCCCCGGATCAATAAAATAAAATTTTTTACCTTTTTGCTCTCTCAACCTTAGTTTTGGGGAATAAGCCGACAAAAAAAAGCCTAGCATTGTATCTTCTAAAATAGAAAAGAACTCTCTCACTGATCGTCTATCAATTTTAGCTTCTCTCGCGATAGCACTGATATTAACAATTTGCCCATGATATAAGCCTGCTACTTCTAAAAAGCGGGCAAAGCTCGGCAAGTGTCTAACTAAAGCTTCAGCTTTAATTTCTTCTTTAAGGTAAGTTCCAACATAATCTTTTAATTTATCTGATCTATCATAGGAAGACCAGATAATAGGAAGCAAGCCATAACGTAAAGCTTGCTCTAAGTTAAAGTCCTCTCCTAATTCTTCAGGTATAAAAGGATAAAGATATTTTGTCCCAGCTCGCCCACCTAAAAGATTCACTCCTTGAGTTTTGATTTTTCTCGCACTAGAACCAGTCAAAATAAAACGACGGTTTGAAGATTCAATCAGACGATGAACTTCATTTAAAAGCTGAGGCATTCTTTGAATTTCATCAACAATAACTAAACCATCGTCTCTAAAGGCACTAACCTTTTCATAAAATAAACCTATATTAAAAAGGTAATTTTGATAACGAGATTCATCTAACAAATCAATATAAAGAGCAGAGGGATAAAGCCGTTTTAACATGGCCGTTTTACCACTTCCTCTTACTCCAAATAAAAAGATGTTCTTATTGTCTGGAACTTTAATAATGCGTTTTTTGTATACCATTTGTTCAATTTTCTTAGAATTTTTAACAAAAGTCAATAAAATTTCTTTTATTTTTAGTAAAATTAGCAAAATTTGAGAAATTTATAGAGACATTGGCAGGGGATTAAAAAATGAGAAACTAACCGGGGCACCTGGGGTAGTTCCCTTTTTAAAGATGATCCAGTAAGTAATTTTATAAGTCTGCGCTCTCAATAGAAGTGCAAGCCTTGTAATTAACACCGATGCTTTCAAAATGGGCTCTCCCACATTGAATTTTTTTTCTTTCCAAACCTCGCAAGCCTAATTTATCTAAAGAGGATTTTGTTTCCCTTATCATATATACAATATCTCCATTTTGTTTGAGAATAGCCCAATCAGGATTATATTCTCCAACGGGAGTTGAGACTTTGAACCAGCTTGGTAATTTAATAAAATATTTTATATTTTTCATATTTTCAAGAGCTTCAGCAAATCTTTTTTCAGGAGTGGATTCATAATAGATATAATCATAGATTGATTTTTTAGTAGGAATAATTTTATCATCTATAAACTCCATTTTATGCTCATCCTCTTTAAACCGAGACATTTCATAAGATTCTTTGTCCAGTTTTTCATATTTAATGCCTTTAATTATTAATTGGTTCAAAACAGTTTGTATTTCTTTAACAGCTAAATCCATAAATTTTTGTGGATGAGAAATAAAATCACTTAATCTCTCTGATTGCTCTAAAATTTCAAAAATTGTTCTTTTAGTAATGGGAATTTTATTTTGAATATAAGATAAAATATCAGGAATTTTATTTCTTTCAAGAAGATAAAAATGTTCTGGTGTTTTAGTTAAATGAGCTGTTACACCTTTGGTTTCAACCTCAATATCTACATCAGAAATAGAAATTTTAATTGCCGGCACAGTTTCCATATCATGGATTGCTTTTGCCGCTTTTTTTATTAAATCTTTTGAATCATAACATACGTTATAAAATGTTTTTTTGGAAATAGCCTCCCAAAACTTTTGAAACTCAGGGTCTAAGAAAGTTTTTTTATTTAATCCTGCCCGTTTTTTTGTTTTATGCCTCCGAATATAAGGATCTTTTTGATATTCTTCCACTGTGCAAATAATTTTATCAACGATATTGTTAAATTTTTCAGAGATAGAAAATTCATTCCTTTGAACAGCTTCTGTAAATTTTTCTTTAATTATTCCCTCCTCAGATAAATAAGAGGATTTTTTAAGCTCATTACATATTTCTTTGGATTCTTCTAGCTTGATTTTATATTCCTGACCTTGTTTCTCAAAAGTTATTCCAACAAAGGCATGAGGAGGTAAAACGCCAAAAGTAAATCCACACTCCTCTTCAAACTCTTTTTGCAAACTATTTACAAACTCATCGTAGCTTTCATTGGCTACAACCACAAGATTGTTAATCAAATCATCTTGCACTCTTTCCCCATTTTGATTCACAGGGAGTCTCAAACCTCTGCCAATTTCCTGTCTTTTTTTATAGAAGAGTCTATTTCATTCAATGTGCAAATTTGAAAAATGTTGGGGTTATCCCAGCCTTCTCTTAAAGCAGAGTGAGAAAAAATAAATTTTAGGGGATTGTTAATATCAAGTAGTTTTTCTTTTTCTTTCATAATTAAATTATAGGTGCTTATATCTTCTTTAGTATTACCTCTGGTATTTTTAAAATGGCCTTTTCTATCTTGAGAAAAATATCCATTGTGGACTTTAGAAACATGTATAATATTTAGCTCTTTTTTATATTTTTCAGATAATTCTTTATAAATCTCCTCAAACCATTTTCCGTAAGTTCCTAAAGAAACCTCTCCTACATTATAAATCCTATAATTTTCTACACGATCCAAAAAAAAGAGGGATAAAACTTTTATTCCTGTGTTCTTTAATTGAATTTCTTTTTCAAAATGGGTTTCTATCGTTTTCCTGATTTGAGCTTTTATCACCTCTTCTTTAAAACCCCCTTGTTCTTGTTTTTCCGCAATTTTTAAACCATTTGAGAAGAGGATAAAGGCTTTCTTTTTCACAATCACATTTCCAACAATCTGCTTTTTTCTTATTAGGTAATCCTCCACATTGACTACATATAAGTACTTTTCCAAACTCAATTGTTTTTTCTAAAAATGACATGGTTTGATGATCAGAAAAATGTTGTCCTATATCGTTCCAATGGCATCCTACTTTATTTCTAATAGGTGCTGTTACATTAAAAATGTCTTTCATTATATTTGGTAATCCGTGATTTTCATATATTTATGCTTTGATTTTAAATAACTTTTGTCCTTAAAAAACTATCAGAATAAGCATTTTACTAATAAAACTATGTTTTTATCAAACTTTTATTGCTTTTTTAGTAATTTTATAAGGAAGTTTTTACTTGATCCTCTTGATGTTATCTTGAATTTTAAAATATAAAAACCCGGCAAAGTTTTTTTTATTTGAAGTTAGTGGGACAGGAAAATCCACATTATTGAATTTTTTTTTCCTTCTAGGGAAGTTTATAACCACTTCTTTTTTTTGAAGAGAAAGATCATCCCTCCCCCCACAATTAAAAAAAGCACCCATATTGCCAAATAACCATACTTCCAATTTAACTCAGGCATGAATTTGAAATTCATACCATAAATACCTACGATAAAGGTCATAGGAATGAAAATAGCTGCAAAAATAGTGAGAACTTTCATAATCTCGTTCATTTTTCTATTTATCGTATTTTGATAAAAATCCATAAGAGAAGTCGTTAATTCATTATAATAATCAATAACCTCAATAATCTGAACAGTATGATCCTGAATATCTTTAAAGTAGCGCAAGTTTTTTGGTTCCACCCAGGGATGGTTACTGATAATAATTTTATTTAAGGCTTCTTTTACCGGAAAAGCCGTTTTTCTAAGATATAAAAACTCCCCCTTAAGCGAGAGAATATCCACGGGATTTAACTTATTGATATTAGCCGTCACACGCTCTTCTAATTCTTCAAAATAGTCTCCCATTGTTTCAAGAACGATATAATATTGGTCAATGAGCAAATCTATTAACGAATAAAACAAATAGTCCGCTTTTAAAGCTCTAATCTTCCAGATGGATTTTCTAAGTCGCTCTTTTACTGGTTCAAAAATATCATCCTCTCTATCATGGAAGGAAAGAACAAAATTTTGACCAAAAAAGATACTCGTCTGGGAAACCCTGATATACATTTTTCCTGTTTTTTTTTCTGTAGAAACATATTTAATAATAGAGAAGAGCATGTTATCCATCTCCTCCACCTTGGGACGGTGATCTGTGTTTAAAACATCTTCCAGCCAGAGACGATGAATACCAAACTGATTTCCAATTTCCTCAATCACCTTCTTGTCAGATAAACCGCGAAATTCAACCCAGGTAATGTGACTGCCATCTTTTACACTTTCAACACATTTTTCAAAAGTAGCTGAATGCGATTCAAAAAAAGACTCTTTAGTATAGTTTATCAGATTGATATTTATTTTTTCCTTATCTCCTGAATCGCCAATATAGACAAGAGAACCGGGATGTAACCCTAATACTTTTGTACGCGTTTTTAAAAACCGAGCCATTACACACCTGCTTTCCAAACCCTATTGATCTTATTTTCCTACTGTACGGGAAAATAAAACCCCATCCATTATATCAATACCTTGTATCAGGAGTATATGCCAAGAGAAGTCATGTTAAGACTAAAGACGGGATTTGTTTTGATATTGCTTATTTCATCTCTATTTTATAACTCAAACTCAAGTAATCAATTTTGTCCACAATGATAGGGGGTTGACCCGATGGGATATTATTCTGAATACTTAAATAAACAAGAATTTGATTTTGAGTCTCTTTCTAATGAGAGAAAAAATCAAATTAAAAAAATCCAAGAAATTAGAGAAAGACCAGTTCTCATATATGCATCAGACCTGAACAAAAACAGGATACCTATATCAATTGATTACTCGGATTTATTGTTATTTCGAGATCAGATACCAGAAATTAACTCAAAAAAATAGATATTATATTGGAAACTCCAGGTGGTTCAGGTGAAATAGCTGAAGATATAGTGAATTTAATGAGAGAAAAATTTGAAGAAATAGCTATAATCATACCGGGTACTGCAAAAAGTGCTGGAACAATTTTAGTAATGGCAGCTGATGAGATTCTTATGGAACCAGCTTCAACTCTTGGACCCATTGACGCTCAAATTATGTCACCACAAGGGAAAGTTTTTTCAGCAGATGCACTTTTAAAAGGGTTCCAAAAAATAAAATCTGAAGTGGAGGGCACAGGGAAATTGAACCAAGCTTATATACCTATGTTACAGGGTATATCTCCTGGTGAATTAGAAAGTGCTGAGAATGCAAAAAACTTCGCCATTGAATTGGTGAAGAAATGGTTGGCTGATTATAAGTTTAAAAGTTGGGATAAACATTCAACAAGTGGTAAGGATGTTATAGAAGAAGAAAAAATAAAAAGGGCAGAAGAGATAGCTAGTCAATTGAGCAATCATAGTCATTGGCTAACTCATGGTCGGTCGATTACAATAAAAGATTTAAGAGAAATGAGATTAAAAGTTACTGACTATTCGGAAAATAAAGAATTACATGAATCTCTTAATAGATATTACACTCTTCTACAAATGACTTTTCATAGCAATATATATAAATTGATAGAAACTGAAAAATCTCAAATCTATAGGTTTGCTAATCAACCTGCACCAATACCAAGAAATAGGGGTGGACGAATAGCAGAAGTTGATTTAAAATGTCATAAATGTAGTTTTGTTGTTAAAATTCAAGCAAATATAGGAAAAAAACAGCCACTACAAAAAGGTCTTATCGAATTTCCACAAAATAATCAGTTGAAATGCCCTAGTTGTCAGACCATAATAGAATTATCAGATTTGAGGCGACAAATAGAAGCTCAAGCTAGACAAAAGGTTGTATAAAAAATGGAACAAAAAAAAAGCGAAAGTTTTAAAGTTATATTCAAAGAACTTGAATTAAAAAGTAGTAGAGAACTGCTACAACTTACAAAAGATATAAAAGCTGTTGTAAGCCAAGTTGAAAGTCAGGAAGAAGATTTTGAAAAAATCTCTGCTGTATCTATAGATAATACTCAGATGTATTTTTCTACAGGCACATAATCTTTTAATTCACGATTATATTTTTCAATAACATGGTATGTTTATAAAATAGAATACTAACTTTTTAAGAACCGTTTTTTAATTTTCTAATTGCTTTTTCAGAAAGACCTGTCACTTCGGAAATAAAAGAAATATCTGTTTTCTTTTTCAGCATATTTAAAACAACTTCCTTGTTTCTTTCTTGTCGTCCTTCTTGTCGTCCTTTTCTTTCTCCCTCCCAGCGTCCTTTTTCT